>NZ_JBFTIN010000013.1:0-141746 GCF_056394785.1 Rhizobium sp. 10N414
TGCTCGGGCAGTAGCGTAAACTGAGCGTAAACTGCTTCGCAGTTTACGCACCGTGACAAAACCCAAAGGGTTTTGCACTTGGCGCGGGGTGGAGCAGCCCGGTAGCTCGTCAGGCTCATAACCTGAAGGCCGCAGGTTCAAATCCTGCCCCCGCAACCAACAAAACCTGAATATTTGCCAGTCAAGTCGCCTCACAGAAAGCTCCTCCGCATAGGCGGACGGCCTTCACGTGTAAATTCGGTAGCTCAAGCAGGTGCAGCCGGGAGGGGCGGTCGGGCAGGGCTATGCAAACATATTGGGGCCGATCTCCCCGCCAACTTCAATGATCACATCCGCGGGGACATTGTTCCTCCTTGCCGCGGCGCGAATGGCTTCAGGATTTGGCGCTTCGTAAAGGCAGTATGTCTTTTTCCTGTCGGCGCTGAGGAACGAAAAAATCCACTTCACCCCTTCCTCGTCGTTGATCAGGTTGATTTCCTCGACTCCCTCTTTCGACAGTTGGAGTTGTTCGGCAAAGTTTCTTTCGATGATATAGCGTGGCATGATGAGACCCTCTTCTCACCCAAAGCGGCGAACCTCTGATCCTAATGAATGGTCTGCTTCAGTCGCTGTTGCAGCCTGACCATTCCCAGTTCGGCCGCAGTTGACCGGGCATGCTCGGATAAGGACATTGCTCTCTTTATCGCGGCTCTGCTACCTATTTTCATTAGCAAATCGGAATATTCTGCCTGCGTGTGCGCGAGCCACGGTCGCGAGCCGATCGCCGAGTTCATCTCGAGAGCATGCTCATAGTGCTTTGACGCCCGATCGAATTCACCCAGCGCGGCGGACAACATACCCAGATAGCGGCTTGCGGCACCGAAGCAGACAGTCGCCATACCTATCGTGACGGTCATCTCCTTGTAGTCGAGCATAAGCTTATAGAGTGTCCTGGCCGCTTCCATGTCCCCCAGGCCGGCGGCGACTTCCGTTAGAAACGAGAGGGATGCGCTTCGTTTTCCGTCAAGCGGCAGGGTGAAGCGTGTGCTGAAAAGCTCTTCCAATCTCCGCTGGGCGGCTTCCCGATAACCCAGGTCAAAGGCGACCAACGCGAAGCCCGGTAGCCAGGTGATTTCGTCCGGGTTTTCCTCGATCAACAATTTCATGACCGGTGCGACCTCCGAGAGACGGCTCTGCTCCCGGCGGATCGCGAACATTTGCATGCCGTAGACACCTTCGGGTGCCACGCCAAGGGTGTGCTTGCCCAGCTTCAGCGCTTCTTCGGCAAGCTTCTCGGCGGCGGTGAACCTCCCATCGAGGATGGCCATCATCGCTCTTGCGATCCGAGCGTAGAACTGGACGTTGAGATGCTGGCGCTTGGTGCCGAGTTCCTCCAGGGCGTCGACCGCCCGATCGGCCCGTGCGCGCTCGCCCAGTTCAGTCGAGACGTAGGTGTCAATCGAAAGCGCCCTGGTTAGCACATCGTCATCGTCGATCTCGCCCGCGAGGCGTCGTATTTCGTCAATGCGGGCCATCCGGTTGTTTTTCTCCGTGGCGGTTTTAACCGGTGAGGCTGTCAGGAGCGGGAGAACGGAGAGCTCCACAAGAGAAGTCTTGTCGCCAACCTCCCGGGCAAGTTCTATTCCAACGCTATGGCATTTTGCGGCCTTCTCGCTGTCACTGAGGTAGGCGTAAGCCCGCGCAAGGTGGCTAAGAATCTGGCACCGCGACTTCTTGTCCGCTGGTTCAACCATCGCCATGGCCTCCTCGAGAAGCGGCAGGGTTTCGGCAAGCGAGTTCGAGGAGAGAAATTGGGAGCCGTCGAGGCCGATCACTGCGCGAACGAAGCCCTGAATGTCTGCCGCTTTGCGTGCCAATGGGGCGGCCAGCCTGTATTTCGCCAGCGAATCCGTCATGCGGCCGGCAGCGTACAGGGCGTCGCCTAGTTTCAGGACTGCTGCGAGAAGGTCTGTTTGGTGGCCGGGCTCGTTGGGCAACTGTTCCGCGATCGACAGTGCGTTCTGGAAATGGTCGACCGCCTCGTAGTTGGCGGATCGTGCAAGGGCTCGTTCTCCAGCTTTCATCCAGTATGGAAGCGCGAGTTCGACCCGTTGCGCTTTCTCGTAGTGTTGGGCGATGAGTTCGGGCTGCGTGGCAGCGACATCGGCATACTGGTCGACGAGAACCTTGGCGATTTCCTCGTGGAAATGTCGCCGCCGCCGGTTGAGGAGCGATTGGTAGGCGGCATCCTGAATGAGCGCATGACGGAAAACGAGGGTATCATTCAAGACACCGCCTCCGACGACGATCTGGCTGGAAACAAGCTGGTGCAGTGCTTTCTCGAGGATCCTATCATCGAGACCTGCAATCTTCGACAGAAGGCCACGATCGAACTCCCTGCCAATAACGGCAGCAATCTGGGCGACCTCTTTGGCTGTTGCCGCTAGATGATCGAGACGAGCCATCAAAGAACCCTGCAGGCTGTCCGGGATCTCTACGTTGAGCGACGGTGACGTTCCGCTCTCGATGATCGTGCGGGTCAACTCCTCTATGAACAACGGCACGCCGTCCGCTCGCTCTAAGATCATTTCGGCAAGCTGTTCGGAAATGTCGCAGTCCATCGATCCGATGAGCTCGCGCATCTGTTGCCTAGTCAGACGTCCAATGGAGAGTGTTGTCGACTGCGCCAATCCACTGGCCCAGTCCGCGCTCCATTCCGGTCTATGGGTGACGACGACGAGGGCGGCCGTGCCGTGAAGCCGGCCGACGAGTTCTTCTAGCAATTCGATGGTGGACGGATCCATCCAGTGTGCGTCTTCTACGACCATGAGCACCGGTGCGATTCTGGTCGCAAGAAGCAATCGGTTCGCGAGAGTGCGGACGAGAAGTTCCTTACGCTGGTGGGCGGAGAGATTTAGCGGCTTGAACTCGTCACCGCCATCGAG
The DNA here is from genome assembly GCF_056394785.1 of Rhizobium sp. 10N414. Lineage (NCBI taxonomy): Bacteria > Pseudomonadati > Pseudomonadota > Alphaproteobacteria > Hyphomicrobiales > Rhizobiaceae > Rhizobium > Rhizobium sp. 10N414. The sequence continues at coordinate 2,925 of NZ_JBFTIN010000013.1, forward strand.
CGAAAGCAGCTCCGCATAGATCGCACCAACTTCCGAGGGCCTTTCGCCGTAGCGGCTGACAAGTGTGCGAAACTTCTCGACTCGCGTGTTTCGGTCGTCTGCCGGCGTAAACATCGCGACCCGGCTCAGTCGCTCGACGATCGGGTAAAAGGCCGATGTGGCGTGATAGGGCGAGCACTGCAATCGGATGAGTTCATGCTCTGTCTCGCGCAGATGTTCTTCGAAGGCTTCGACAAGACGGGATTTTCCGATGCCCGCCTCCCCCGACAAAAAGACCATCTGTCCTTGGCCGGCCTTCGCCAGCTCCCACCGTTCGAGCAGTAGCCCGATCTCGCTGGCACGTCCGACAAATTTCGAGAGCTTTCTGGAATGCGCGGCTTCGAAACGGCTGTCCACCTCTCGCTCGCCGCGGACTTCGAACAGCGCAGTGGGCGAGGTGAAGCCTCTCAGCGTCCGCTCGCCGAGGCTGGCGATTTCGAACGACCGCCCGGCGAGGCGGCGGGTGCTGTTCGAGACCACGATCTGCCCTGGGGCGGCCGCCCCCTGCAGACGTGCCGCCAAGTTTGGGGTGTCGCCGGCGATCGATCCACGCTCCTTCGCGCTGCCATCGGTGTCGCCAACGACCACGTGCCCGGATGCGATGCCGATCCGAGCCTTCAGTCCCCGCTGGTTGGGCGACTGCAGCGCATCGACGGCGGTTATCGCCTCGAGACCGGCCCGGATCGCGCGCTCGGCGTGGTCCTCATAAGCCATGGGCCACCCAAAATAGGCAAGCACGCCATCTCCGAGATACTTGGCGACATAGCCTCCGAACCGCGTGACTGCGCCCGCGACGCTATCCTGATAACGGCGGATCAGCTCGTGCATGTCTTCCGGGTCGAGTTGCTCCGACAACGCAGTCGATCCTACGAGGTCGCAGAAGAGCACGCTGAGCAGCCGTCGGTCAGCCGCAGCGTCCGTCGCGACGGGAGCGGGCTGCTGTTCGTCCGGAGGTTGCTGCGCAAGTCCGTTTATCGCGGCTAGAATAATCTTCCGGTGACCAAGCGAGACGCCGAGTTCACGGAGGTCGGATTCCGCGACATGAGGGAGCGCTCGCAGATCGACGTCATTCTCGATGAAGGCCGCGGCGTACTTGCCGAGACCGAGTTGGGCTAGCCAATCCTCAATCGTCTGCATCGACTTTCAATCCGCTCAACCGTTCCCGAAAAATACCACGAACGTCGGCATCCTGCCACGCAGTGCCGGGAGCCGCTCGCGTTGAACAGGCCGAGCAATCGATGGCGAATTTGCGAACGCAGCCCTCGCAGATCATGCGGCATTTCAGCGCCAACACTAAGGACGATTATAGACTATCCGCATCTTGCAGCGCATTCTTCGAAGTCGCAATCGACCGCTGTGGGGAGCGAATTCAGTCGTCAGCGCATCATCCTTCAAACGCCCCTCGTCAGTATTCGATTCGACGTCATGAGCTCGGAGGCTCGGCTTCAGGAGGGTGTTATGATCAGCGAAAATATCGGGAAGTTCACACAGATTCTTCGCGGTGCTCTTATCGGGCGCGACCATGCCGACTACGAGGACGCCCGCAGGCTCTACAACGCCATGATCGACAAGCGGCCGCTCTTGATCGCAAAGTGTACGGATGCTGCGGACGTGATTGCCTCCGTGAACTTCGGCCGCGACAACGAACTTCCGATCGCCGTCCGGGGCGGCGGCCACAACGGGGCTGGGTTTGCCAGCGTTGACGACGGCATCGTCATCGACCTGTCGCCGATGCGGGGTGTGCGCGTCGATCCCGTCAAGCGGACAGTTCGTGTAGGGGCCGGGTGTACGACCGGCGAGGTCGATCATGCCACCCACGCCTTTGGGCTTGCCATCCCCTTCGGTGTCGTCTCAACCACAGGTGTGGCGGGCCTGACGCTGAACGGCGGCCACGGATACCTCACCCGCCAATATGGGCTTGCCATCGACAATCTGATCGAGGCCGACGTCGTGCTCGCGGACGGCACGCTCGTCACCGCCAGCAAGGCCGAGCGCCCGGATCTGTTCTGGGGGCTGCGCGGCGGCGGTGGCAACTTTGGTGTGGTCACCAGTTTTCTGTTCGAGGCGCACCCTGCGGACAGCGTTTATGCCGGTCCGATCTTCTGGGAGTTGAAGGATGCTGCGACGGTGATGCGCTGGTACCGCGAGTTTTTGGCGACTGCGCCGGACGAGTTCTACGTCTTCCTTGGGCTGCAGACGGTTCCCTCCGCCGATCCGTTCCCGGTGGAGCATCGTGGCAAGAAGATCTGCGTGCTTCTCGTTTCCTACAATGGAGCGGTCGCCGACGGGGAGAAGGCAGTTAACGCCGTCCGCAGGGCGCTCCCGCAGCCGATTGTCGATTTTGCCGGTCCGATCCCGTACCCGACACTTCAAGGCATGTTCGACGGACTCTTTCCGAAGGGCCTTCAATGGTACTGGAAGGGTGATTTTGTGAAGACGCTTCCGGACGCGGCGATCGAAGCACACATCGAGCAGGTGGCCAAGGCACCCAGCGAACCCTCGTGCATGCACCTCTACCCGATCGATGCCGCCGTCCATCGCAAGGCAAGAGATGAAACGGCGTGGAATTGCCGGGATGCCACATGGTCGATGGTTATTGCCGGCGTTGACGCCGATCCGCGCCAGGCGGCGACGCTGAAAAAATGGGCGACCGACTACTGGCAGGCGGTCCACCCGTTCAACCTCGACGGCGCTTACCCGAACTTCATGATGGACGACGAAGGCGATGTGCGCCTGAAGGCCACGTATGGCGACAATTACGAGGGTCTTGTCCACCTGAAAAAGAAGTACGACGGGAGCAACCTGTTTCGGATGAACCACAATATTCGCCCTGCCGCCTGACGCCGAGAGGGGCGTCACTGAAAGGCGCTTCCTCGATCCTGGCGGCCACTGCGATGGTGGCTGCCAATGTACACCTTTGGCGTAATGGCGTCACCCGCCGAGGCCGCTTGCGGCCCTTTGCTGCCGTTCGAGATCGATCCGAGGAACGTGCGGTATGTGCTAGAATGCGGCCCGAAAGCGGAATGCGACAGACGCACGGCGAGGGGCGGTGTGATCGAACCGGAATTCGCGCGACCGAGCCGACGTTGTGCTCTTGGAAGGAGAGACGAGGACGATGCCGACACCACAGCAACCCAGTCTAATAGTTCGACAGAAATCCCCACAGAACATCGAGTTTCCGTTTGCGTCGCTCTCCGATTGGCGGATCCCAACGGAGCTGTTCTTCGTGCGAAACCATTTTCCGTCACCGGACCTCAATGCGCGAGACTGGAGATTGCGCGTTGACGGGGCGGTGGAGCGGCCGATCGAACTTGACCTCGACAGCATCAAGGCGATGCAGAGCACGACTTTCACCGCCGTCGTCGAGTGCGCAGGGAATGGGCGCGTCTACTATGTGCCGGCGAAGGAGGGGTTGCAGTGGCAGAACGGGGCCGTCGGCAACGCCGCGTGGACGGGTGTTCTTCTGCGCGAGATTTTGGAAATGGCGGGCGTTAGGCGAACCGCACGTGAGGTTCTGCTCGTAGGCGCCGACAGCGGCGTCGTCGACGCGAACAAGAAAACGGCTTCTCCAGGCCCCATCGCTTTTGCCCGCAGTTTACCGCTGGAGAAGGCCGTCGCTGACAGCACGATCCTTGCCTATTCGATGAACGACGAACCGTTGACGCGCGATCACGGCTACCCGCTACGCGCGGTGGTGGGTGGCTGGTTCGGCATGGCTTGGGTCAAGTGGATCACGCATATCACGGTTGTGGAGCAACCGTTCCTTGGCTACTGGCAGGCGCGCGACTATTTCCGTTGGGAGCGCAGCCTTGGGGAACCTAGGCTGGTCCCCCTTACGGAGATGGAGGTCAAAGCGCAGATCGCGCGTCCCGTACAGGGGGCGCATCTCATCCTCGGCCAACCGTGCCGGATTTTCGGAGCCGCCTGGAGCGGAGAGGCTGGTATCCGGCAGGTGCAGGTCTGCACCGGAGATGGCAGGGGCTGGCGCGAGGGAAGGCTTCTCGAAACAGAATGTCCCTTCGCATGGCGCTTGTGGGAGTACAAGTGGACCCCTGAAAAAGTGGGGCGATATATATTGCGATGTCGCGCGATCGATGGGGCGGGGTGCGTGCAGCCCGACCTCCCGCGTTCCGACTGCGAGAGCTACGCGGCCAATTGGATTATTCCGGTGGATGTTACGGTCGTTCCCGAGCCACAGACGTACGCGGAGGAATTCGTGATCTAATCACCCGCGTGGGGGATGGCGGCTTATGGCAGTGGGTTCAATTGATCGCCGCAACACATTCTGCAAATTTTTGCGCGGGCGTCTGATAAAGCAAGGTCTTTCTTGGACGTTCGTTGAGCTGCCTGGCGATAGCATTGAGCTGGGCTTGGCTATGTACGGACAGGTCAGTGGCGCGCGGTAGGTATTGGCGCAGCAATCGATTGGTGTTCTCATTTGAACCGCGCTGCCAGGGTGATCTGGGATCGCAGAAGTAAATCTCAACGTCAGCGGCTATTGCCAGTCGTTGATGGTCAGCCAACTCCTTGCCCCGATCCCAGGTCAATGATTTGTAGAGTTCGCCCGGCAGTTTCTGTGACTGCTTTATCAGCGCAGAAACTACGCTTTCGGTATCCTTATTGGCGACCTTGATCAGCATGACGTAGCGCGAGTGACGCTCGACCAGCGTCGCGATGTAACTGTTCTTCGACCCACCGATAAGATCGCCCTCCCAGTGACCGGGGACTGCACGGTCGTCAGCGGACGCAGGCCTCTCGCTTAGAACCTCAATCTCGACGACCGGCTGGCTACGAATACAGTCGAGTTGTTGGTCGGCACCGCGTGCGCCTCCTCCGCAGTGCTGGTCGGAGGCGAATGGCTGGTATGCTTTGACAACTCACATCTTGAAGAGCCTTTCAAAGCCCCGATTCTGACCGCATCCGAATACGAGCCGGACTGGCCCCCGAAGCCGCGTGATCGCCTTAGACTCGGATCGGGCACCGGGGAACGTGGCACATTCGGCCCGGCAACGCTTTGGAATTCCAAGGCAATCGGGAACTATTATCCGAGCGACTTTGCCGATGGTTCCATCATCAAGTCGATCGGCGATGCGTTGTTCTGGAACATGTTTCCAGCAAAGGAACCTGAGAAGCATTCGTCTGCCGATTTTGATTGGGAAGTATTTCTCGTCACCCTCGCACCAGGCCGAGTTTCGCGCCAATGAAGACGCTGAGCTATTGAAGCGCTACGGGGTTTCCAACCTGTCGTTTGCTGACCGCATCCTTGGTGGCGAAGTGTCAGACGTGCCGAGCTCAGCCCGCCAGTTGAGGGTTTGACGAGCCGGGGTCTGCGGGAACCCGAAAAGCCCAGACAATAACCGGGCGCGAATCTCCTTGATGACAAGACTTCTGACCAGCCTGGGCTCGAGTGCGGAGCGCAGGGTCTGCTTGTGAAAGTGATCGGCCTTGCCGCTGGTCGCCGCGATTTCAAGTACTCGGGAGTGTGTGGTTGTTCCCGACTTGCTATCGCATCTATGGATTCCATATCATTCCAAAATGAAGCCCCAGAGCATTGGGGATCTACACGACGTTTACCCCGTCGACAGGCAGCTGAGAGTCTTAAGTTCGTCGCGGCACAGTCTGCGAGACAGAGCGACCGGTCGGGTCGCAAGCCCTATACGTCGCCTTGAGCGCTTGTGAGAGCGATATGTTTACGGGAGGGAGCCATGAGTTCGCGGGGCGGACAAGGCGATGATCTGTCACTGGAACCCGAAAGGGTTCGTGATCAGCTTGATCGCATCTTGTCGAGCGCCGAGTTTCAGGTTCCGGAGCGTAGTCGGAGATTTCTTGCATATGTCGTCGATGAAGCACTGGCGGGACGATCAGAGAATCTGAAGGCTTACACCATTGCGCAGGCGGTCTTCGGCCGAGATGCTTCCTTTGATGCCCAAAACGATCCGGTCGTTCGTATCGAAACAGGGCGTATTCGCCGCGCCCTGGAGCGATACTACCTCGTGGTCGGGCAAAGCGATTCCATACACATCGCCATACCCAAGGGTGGATACGTACCGAGTTTCACCGCAAGCCAGTCAGAGATTGCGTCAGGACGTCATTCGCCGGGAAAAGATGTCGACGTGCAGGAGGCGCCGGTGGCGCAACATAAACGTCCGCTTGCCTACCGGGATTTTATCCTGCCGGTTGGTGTCCTGCTTGTCATCGCCGCCATGGGCATGTTGGTGCTGATGCGGCCGCTCCAAGAACTGGTTGCTTCACTGAACCCTTCGTCGGGCACACCTTTGCCTGCGGGAGATGAGATGCGGCCGCAGATCGTCGTGGAGCCTTTGGTCGGCATAGGTCGGGACAATGGCGACGCCGGCATCGCCAAGAGTCTGACGGATGGCGTCATTGTGGAACTGACGAAGGTCAAATCAATCGCTGTCAGGACGCCTGGGCCGAAGGCGCATATCGCGGCGCCAAACCAACCGTCACTCTCCATCCAGGGCAGCGTGGGCACCGAGGATAAGCGGTTGCATGTCCAAATCCGGCTGGTTGATCGAGCCGACGGAACCGTTGTCTGGACAGGCGCCTATGACAGAAACCTTGACGAAGGACGCATTCTTGACGTGCAGGATGAAATCGCCCGGCTGATCGCGAATGCGATATCTCGGAGGCAGTAGGGTCAGCCTCCTTCCATATAGAGAGTGCAGATGCCACAGATGCTGCAGCGTCGAACTTATTTACCGGTGTCCGCGGCGGGTTCGATTGCGACACCTGCGGCTCGTAGACCTTTGAAAAATGCTTCCTGATCTTCCGGGCGCTGCAGACGCAAGGAAACCTCCTTGCGGATGTTCTTCATCAATCCGGATGCATGGGCATTCAGCCATTCCCGTTCCTGCCTGGCGTCAGCCGTTTTCCCGGCCGTGCCAAGAATAGCAAGGAGCACGAGGTGATGCGTGGGATTGTATTCCAGGTCGGACATGCGAGACCACAGTTCCGCGGCCCGGACGTCATTCCTCATCAGGGCACACAATGCCATGCCCACTTCGTAGTATCCCCTCGGGCCCGCATTCTTGTTGACGGCGCTCGAAATCAGCTCGCAGCCTGACTGCCATTTCCCCGACATGGCCAGCCGCAACCCGTATTCCCCCGCGACCTCGGTATCATTGGGGTTCATGGCATAGGCTGCCGCACCCGCCTGAAGGGCTTTGTCGACATCATTTCTGAAAAAGCTCACCTGCATGAGAGCCTCAAGGACACGCGCATCGTTTGGGGCAAGCGAGGCTGCCCGCTCCGCCGCGCTGGCGGCTAATTCCAGCGTCTCGTCCGTTGAGGATGTGCCGAGCTTATAACGAAACCTCATCTCGTCCAGGTAGGTGAGGGACAGAAGCGCCCAGGAGGCAGCGCTTTTCGGAAACAGCTCTGTCGCTCGTTGCAGACAGTCGCGCGCCGTGTTGTGCGTCTGGGCATTCATCGACCTACGGTAGCTATAGTAAGCCAATCTGCAGGCATAGGCGTCCGCATCTCCGCTCTGCGGCTGCCGGGCAAGTGCGTCGGTGTCGGCTTGAAAAACCGCACCATATGGTTCCGCGACAGTGCTGGCGATCTCTTCAGCGGCGCCGGTCAGGATCTCGAGCTTGCTTTGCGCACGAAGGTCCGCGTCGTAATTGTTCGCCCAAATCACTGCACCGTCGGATTGGCGCACGAGCCGGGCGACAAGCCGCAATCTTGGCCCGTCGAGTTGGACATTGCCTTGCAAACCATAAGCATTCGGGCTCGGTTGTTCGGCCTTCGACGCATCCGCGACAACGACGACGTCATCGAACTTTGCTAGCTTGCCGATAATCTCGTCCCTCAGGCCACGCGCGATGTCGGAAGCAGCATTTGCGGAACCCTCATCCTCAAAGGACTCGACAATGACTCTGGGTTCGGCCGCTTCTGTCGGCGAGGCGCCTGAGGGATTTTGGTGCCACCCCGACAATGCCTGTGGAAGGACGATATAAAGCGAAGCTGCCGCGAGCAAAAGGGCGGTGCCGAGCGTCAGCGTGGTCGATAATTGAGGGCGGCGGAAAGATTGGCCGAGGCGGTGAAGCGGCCCGGTGTCACGGTGACGCTCGATCGCTGGCGCGAGATCAAACTGCGGCGCCGCGAGCGACGGTGTCGGAACGTTGTGAGCATATTCGAAGCACGGCCTGTACCCACCCTTGGGGATCGTAATCGTTACCTCGTCCGCTTGGCCGGCGATGAGGTAGTAGCGTTCAAGTGCTCGGCGGACTCGGCCTGCTTCGATCCTGACGACAGGATCGTTCTGGGCGTCGAAATTGACCTGGCGACCAAAGACCTCATTGGCGATTGTGAAGGCCTTCAGGAATTCCGATCGGCCTGCCAAGGCCTCGCTTATGATGAATTGCAGAAACTTGCGGCCCCGCTCCGGCGAATGGAATTCTTCGCTCGCCAGTATCCGTTCAAGTTGGTCGTAGATTTCCTCGGCCGTCGGCTTCGAGGGCTTGGCTATTGCGCTGCTCATGATGACGCCCTAACGAGATCACGCAAATATTTTAGCTGAATATAGTATTAGCTCAGAACTGCCGGTGGCTGCAACCGCTACATACGATACACCTTCAAATGGTTACCCGCCGGTTGAGCGCGGTGCAGTCCGATTTGGGTCACTGGTTTTGGCCTAGAACAGTCCATCAAACCGATCGATAGGTGCAGCGTTGGATAAAATTCAATCCGTGCCGGTGTTCTCTGCCATCGCCGGGGCAGCCGTAGCCCCGGGCAATGTCTCTGATGGCCAAGCCCAGGCGCGCAGCAGTTCGTAAAAGACACTGAGCACGATTGGCCCCAGAAACAGGCCGAGCAGGCCATGCGAGAGAGTTCCGCCGATGACGCCGATGAGGATTACCGGCATCGGAGTTGAAAGCCCTCGGGACATCAAGATCGGCTTCAGCACGTTGTCCACGACCGTGATCGGGATCGCCACGACAGTGAAGGCAAAGGCCATCGATGCAGGCCACGAGAACCATGCCCAGATGATGGCCGGGATAAGAACGAGGCCAGGGCCAAGCTGCATGAGGCAAAGCATGAACACGACAAAAGTCAGGGCTCCGCGCGCCGGAATATCGAAGAAGGCAAAGCACAGGCCGCATAGGAGCGTCTGAAGCAAGGCTACGCCGATGACGCCGCGCGAGACGTTGCGAACCGTTGATCCCGCCAGCCGCGCAAAGCCAACCCCCCTCTCTCCGCCGATGCGGCCCGCCAATACCTGAATCGTTGCTGCAAGGCGGGGGGACATGGTGAGGAAGATGCCGGAGAGAATGACCGAAGCGACGAAGCTCAGCACCCCACCGCCGATTGCTGCAAATTTGGCGATGATGACTCCCATGACCTCGCGGAGAGGCGCCTGGAATTTCATGATTGCTGCCGCGAGATTGCCGGCGACCTGGTTCCAGCCGGCGTAAAGGCGCTCGCCGACCACTGGCCAACCACGTATAGCCTCAGGAGCCGCGGGCAAGGTGAAATTGTCGGACTTCAATTGCGCCACGAGAGCCAGGATTGCATCGGCGAAATTGACCGCGACAAGCGCCAATGGCGCGATTATGAGCACAAGGCACGCTATGACAATAATGGTGGCCGAAAGCTTGGGCCGATTTCCTAGAAGTCTGGACAGACCGGTGAACATCGGAAAGAGCGCTACCGCGAGGATCGCGGACCAGATGACGATCAGCGCGAATGGCGCAATCAGCTGCAGGCTCCAATAGGCGAATAGTCCAATGATGCCGATCCGCACCAAGTCGCTGACCCGTGCCTCTACCGAAATCTGCGCGGGACCGGCTTCTGCCGCGGTCCCGCTCTTTTGTTGCTGCATCGCGTAGCCTATTCCACGGTTTTCCACAGTGCATGCCTGAACGGATCAGGCGTCATCGAGTCGTCTCCGGCACAACATGCCTGACGCTCTGATCCTCGACATAGTTCGATGGCCGCTTCTGTCGTTTGCCAAGATCCGGTGCGTCGAACTTTACCCGCTCGTAGGGGATCGACTGCAGGATATGGGAGATGCAGTTTATCCGGGCGCGCTCCTTGTCGTCGGAAGGCACGAGCCACCACGGCGCGTGGTTGCTGTCCGTCATCCGCAGCATCTCGTCATAGGCTCGCGTGTAGTCCCACCAGCGCTGGTAGGACTCGACGTCCATGGGGCTGAGTTTCCACTGCCGAACCGGATCGTCGATGCGCCGCTTGAAGCGGCGTTCCTGTTCTTCCTCGCTGACGGTCAGGAAATACTTCAGCAGAATAACGCCGCTTTCGACGATGGCCGCCTCGAAGCGGGGCGCAAGTTCCAGGAAGCGCTGAGCCTTCTTCTCGCTGGCGAAGCCCATGACGCGGTCAACGCCGGCGCGGTTGTACCAACTGCGGTCGAAGATCACGACCTCGCCGGCTGCCGGCAAATGCGCAATATAGCGCTGCATGTAGATCTGGGTTTTCTCGCGATCGGTGGGAGCGGGTAAGGCGACGACGCGGAATACACGCGGGCTGACCTTTTCCGTTATCCGCTTAATCATCCCACCCTTGCCGGCGGCGTCACGGCCTTCGAAGATGATGACAATCCGGGCGCCCGACTTCTTTACCCATGCCTGCAGATTCGCCAGTTCGATCTGCAGTCGCTTGATTTCCTTGTCGTAGTCCCAGGACTTGGCTTTCTTATGCTTGCCCTTGCGTTCCGCTGGAACCTCTTGCTTCGGATCGTATGCTTCGTCCATCGTTCCCTCCATTGTTTAACGCGCATTCCCTGCGACATTGCCCATGAGCGCGCGCAGGGCCTCTTCCCGACCATTGAAAAGATTGTGGGCGCCGATCTTCTTGATGAACCCGGCACGCTCCAGGATGCCGCGACTCTCCTCGCTGACGTCGGCAATGGCAAAGACGATGTCCCGCTTGGCCAAGTCATCGGCCACAGCGTCGAGTGCGAGCGCACCTGTGCTATCCACGTGCGTGATGGCACCGGCGTCGAGAACGAAGCACTTGGTTCCGGGAGCAAGCTCTCTGGCAACCTCCGTCAGACGCATGCGGACATAGTCGGCGTTATAGAACAGGATGTTGCCCTGGATGGCGAAGACGGCAGCGCCTTCGACGGGGCGCGCTTCCGGGAAGCGGGCGAGCTCGAAGAAGCCGTGCCGTCCGGCAATGTGACCAAGGAGGCTGTCACGCGGAAACATCGTCTTGCGCAGGAGGTAGACGAAGGTTGCGGCAACGGCAAYGACCACGCCGTTGAGGACGCCGAAGCTGATTGCGCCCCACATGGCGATCAGCGCAAAGACGAATTCCATGCGGCTGATGTGCCAGATCTTCTTGAGTTCCTGAACATCGATGAGGCTGATGGCGGCGCTTGCAAGGATGGCTGCGAGCGCGGGGATCGGCAGGATCCGCAGAGCGCTGTGGAGGAATACAAGAGCGGCGATCAGCGTGGCAGCTGAGACCAGTCCCGCCAGCTGGGAGACGCCGCCCGTGGAGAGGTTTATCGCGGTTCTCGAGTCCGACATGCTGATGGGAAAGGAACCGAACAGGCCGGGCGCGATGTTGGCCGCGCCGAGACCGATCAGTTCCTGGTTCGCATTGACGTTTTCACCAGTGCGCGATCCGAAGCTTCGCGCGGTCACGATGCCGGCGCCGAAGCTCACCAGAAAGATCGCGGCCGAACCAAGCACAAGCTTATCGAGCGGCATCTGATGGATTGCCGGCAGGGAAAAGCTCGGGAAGCCGCTTGGGATATTGCCCACGACAGCCATGCCACGTCCCTGGAAGTCGAAAAGCGCCGAGAGAATGACGGAAATAACAACCACGAGCACAGGACCCGGAACCTTGAGGTGGAACGCCTTGACGATCCAAAGCAGCGCAAACATGGAGAGACCGAAGAGAAGCGACGGCCAGTGGATCAAGGCGGCCTTGCCAAGAATTTCGGCAACCGGCGCAAGGAGACCATCCGACTCAATCTTTACACCAGTGAAGCGGCTGATCTGCCCGACGAGGATGGAAAGCGACACGCCGGCAAAGAAGCCCACCAGGATCGGGCGCGACAGGAAGCTCGCGAGGACGCCGAGGCGCAGCAGTTTTGCGGCGATGCAAAAGACGCCGACGCCAAGGGCGAGCGCCGATGCGATGGCAACCCGGTCAATGTTGGCAGCAGCCGGATCGGCCGCGATGATAACGGTCATCGCAGCCGCAAGCACCGTCATCGTTGYGGCATCGGGGCCGACGACCAAGAGCCGGGAAGGGCCGAAAAGTGCGTAGGCGATCGGCCCAACGATGCTGGCGTAGATGCCGGTCTCTGGAGGCAGGCCAGCAATCGCCGGATAGGCAATGGCGCTCGGCAAACCCACCGCGGCGATCGACAATCCGGCAGGGATATCGCTACGAAGCCAGTCTTTCTTGAAACCGGCCAGGCCCCGCAACATTGGTAGGCTGCCTATCAACTCGGGCTCCCTCTGCTCTCTCGTGGTTGATCTCCAAGCTTGTCCGGCCGCCGCATCCAGGCAACGACCGGAAATTGTTGATGCGTTCAGTGTTCGAGGAAGACGTAGTTCATCCAGCTGCTCATGCGTAGCAGGACCTTTCGGAGGAGAGCGACGTGGTGCCAGTAATGTGTGTAGACCGCGACCTCGGCGACCACACCGCCGGGCAGTTGATACCCGTCGGTGCTCTCCAGTATTTCGATACCCGCCAGTGTCTGCCCCGGCGACAGCCGTTCGGGCGATTGCGGGTCGATCAGCGCGCCGCCTGGCTGCAACTGGCCTTGCGCCATCACATCGATGACTTCCCGGACGCGCGCCTTGAAGATCTTGCCGGGGACGGCCTTGAACGCCACCTCGGCCTCGTCGCCAACCCGCACGCGCTGGAGCGAATTCTGAATGAAGGCGGCAGCGAGGTACCGGTCCTCGCTGTTGATGAAGACCATCACCGGCCGCAAGGGCAGGGGATTCGCCATCATGCCGGGACGTAGGAAAACCTGCGTCACGTATCCGTCGCTCGGTGCGCGCACGGTCGTCTGGTCAAGCTCGTATTGCGCGTTCGCCAACTCTGCCTCCAGCCGCGCGACCGTGGGATTCGTTCCGTTGATCTCGGACTCGTAGGCGAGCCTTGCTTGCGCCGCCTGAGCACGGGCTGTATCGACGGCGGCCTCGGCCGTCAGGTAGATGCCGCGCCGGTTCTCGACTTCGAGTTCGGAGTAGACGGCACCTCTGCCGCTGGATTTTGCGTTTTCATTCGATGCCTGAAACTTTTCGAAGGCCTGCAGCGAGCGGTCCCTAGATGCTTCCGCACCTGTTACGGCCGAATTGGCGGCATCGAGAGCAGCCTTCAACTGCAGGACGGTCTGCTTGGCTTCGGCAAGCGACGCCGTTTTCTGATCGACGGCATATTGATAGGGCCGAGGATCGATCCTGAAGAGAACATCGCCCTTCTTCAACGGAGCATTTGGCGTGACCGGCACCTCTACGACCTGGCCGCCCACGACCGGGATGACCGGAGCCGAGGTAAAATAAATGCGCCCATCGCTGGAATAGGGATGGTTGTAGCTCATGAGCAGCACCAGCCCGGCAATTATGAATATGCCGCCGAGGACAGCCGTCGCAAGCGACCACTGGTTCACTGGAATTCTGAACAACTTGAAGATCGCGAAGCAAAAAGCCGCGTAGGTCAGCATCAGGAGTAATTCCATCAGACCTTCTCCCTCTCTGCCATTGGAGCCTCGAGTTCCGCGATCCGTGCGTGGAGACGGGCAATTTCAGCGTTGGCTTCGGCTTCTGGGGATAGCTTGCCATCCGTCCGGATGCCCCAACCGCGATCCTCGCGGTAAAGGGTGGCCCAGATGAAAAGGAAGGGCCAGATGACGTGCAGCGTGAACAGGCTCACCCATCCGGCAACGTGGATGGCGTCCTGGTGCGGATGGTTCCTGGCCTTGGCGATCAGGTGTGGGATGTCGTGGATCGCGATCACTGCATAGAACAGAGTGACTACGACGAAGAGCAACACTCCCAGTGCAAAATAGTCGAGAAACACCGTTCCTCCTTTTCGGTTTGGTCTGGCCGCCTCTTCGGCTTGGTCTGGCCGCCCGTTCGCTTGCTGTCGACCTGCGGATACTAGACCCACTTTGGCGCAAAGACCCGTAGCATCACGTATCCTCTATTGGTCTGACGAAAGGTGCAGCTGCTGAAGATGATCCTGGATGGTCGCCGTAGCAGATCGATGGAGGATGGCAGGAGCGACAGGCGCATAAGGGAAAACTCCGCCGAACGTAGGATCGCGTAAGTTACGCCGCCATTCCGGGCTGACGCTATATGATGCAACTCTGCTTAACGCATTTGACAGCGGGGCGGGGATGGTTTCGGGAGATAGCAATTCTACACCTTTGTCGGTTCTCGAAAGGGCCGAGGCGCACTTTCCTGGCCAGGCGCAGCTGGTGCAGCGGCTCTTTTACGGGAGCGACGCGTTTCACAGCATGTGCGAGGATCTGGCAATCGCGGTGGAAACCTTGACGCATATCGAGCGCCTTCCCGAAAGCGTGCGCGAAGCGCGGCGGCAAGAATATGCCGCACTGGTTGAAGCCCTTTTGAAGGAAATGGGTGAGGCGCTCGCACAATCGAAAATCGTGATGCTTAGGCGGCCTTCGGACACCAGACCAAAATCTCCGTGAGGCACTTACACAAAATTTGTTTTGATTCAGAGGAGGTCGTTGCGTGGTGAAAGCAAGATATTTGAGATTGCTTGCGGGGCTTTCTGCGCTGGCAATCATTTCGATGCATCCCGGCCCGCCAGCGTATTCACAGACCGCGACCCCCACACAGAAACTCGCCTCGACAGAGACGACGGCGCCGGAGGCCGCTCTGCTTTCCGAGAATGAGCTTGAAGTGCTTGTGGCACGCATCGCCCTCTATCCGGACGAGCTCGTGGCGGCGATCTCGGCGGCTTCACTGTTTCCGGTGCAGGTCATCGAGGCTCAGCGTTTCCTGGAGGCCAAGAAGAAAGACGCCGATCTCAAGCCGAAGGATGATTGGGATGGAAGTGTCATCTCGCTCCTCAACTATCCAGATATCGTCAAGATGATGAGCGACGATCTCGATTGGACTCAATCGCTGGGTGACGCGCTTACAAACCAGCAAAAGGATGTACTGATCGCCATTCAGCAGCTTCGCGACGAAGCGGTGGCGAAGAACGTCATCAAAACCGACGACAAGATCACGGTCGTGACTGAGAACGAGAACGTCGTCATACGACCGACCAATCCCGAGAAGGTCTATATCCCTCAATATCCACCCGAAATGCTCTATGAGCCAGGCTATACGGCCGCTCCGATCTCCTACTATCCCAATTCTTACGACAGCTACTATTATCCGGGTGCCGGGTTCTTTGCCGCCGCGGTGACGGGCGTCGCCTGGGCTGCCATCGTCAATTGGGACGATTGGGGCGTTTGGGGCGGCAATTGGGGCGGCGATGTCGATATCGACTGCAACAACTGCTTTAACGACCGAAATTTCAACGGCAAGGTCAAATGGAACGACGTCGACTGGACCAAGGTCGATCGCAGCAAGCTGAATATCGACAGGGATCAGCTCGCCAACATCGATCGTTCGGCGATCAAATCCAGCCTGCAGTCCGACAACCGCAACCAGCTCAAGAACAAGGTCAGCGACCGGCAGGCGAACCGCGGACAAGGAGCCAGAAATGTCAGCACACGTGCTGACGATATTCGAAAGAGCACTGCGGAGGGCCTGAGGGCAAATCCGAGGGCAGGCGATGCTGTCGCCAACCGGCCGGGTGGGGCGCGTCCGGATGCCCGTCCGGGCGATCTGGGCAATCGCGTGGATGCGCGTCCAGGAAATGCCGCCAATCGACCGGGCAATGCTGCCAACCGTCCATCAAAGCCGGCAGTCAAGAAGCCAAGCGCACCGAAGATGGCGGCGCGGCCCGACAACCGTTCGCGCCAACCGAGCGCCCTCGGCAACGTGCAGTCCGGCCGGCGTGAAGCGGTGGCTTCCCAGCGAGGCGGACAGAGCATGGGAGGCGGGCAACGGGGTGGTCCACGTCCCTCCGCTCAACGCTCGCGCCCGATCCCACACGGCGGCGGTGGGGGGCGTGGAGGTGGCGGTCGCGGCGGCGGTCGGCGATAGGGTGTCCAGCTATTCAGATTTCCGGAGATAAACCATGAGACCACAGTTTAAGTTGATTCCGCTGTTGCTCGGAACGGCTCTCTCCCTGGCGTGGGCGGCCCCGTCGATGTCGCAGATTCAGACGAATCTTCAGGAATTCGTGGCCGGTACGCCGCCGTCATTCGATGACCCATCGGCGGCGCTTGAGCGGTTCAAGACGGTGTTGAGCGCCAATGATATCGATGGCCTCGCGAGCCTTCTCGGTCTGGACGCGGCCAAACTGCGATCCAGCAAGGAGGCGATGCTAAGCTATGAAACGATCCGCGAGGGCGCTTTGCGCCAACTGCAATTGCAGGACCTCCATGATCGCAAGGTGGTTCTGATTGGCGACGTCATGTGGCCGCTGCCCTTTCCTCTGTCGAAGAACAAGGACGGCAAATGGGCATTCGATACCGAGGTCGGTTTGCAGGAGATCGTCAACCGCCGTGTCGGTCAGAGCGAACTGGCGACAATCCAGACGATGCATGACTATGTGAACGCCCAATACGCGTACGCGCAAATCGACGAGGACGAGGACGGACTTTTCGAATTTGCGCAGAAGCTGATCAGCACCCCGGGACAACGCGACGGCCTCTACTGGGAGCCCGGTGCCTTTGATGAAGAAAGCCCGGCGGGGCCCCTGATCGAAACGGCCGCCTTCAGTAAGGCGAAGCGCGGCGAAGGCTACTATGGCTACCGCTATCGCATCCTGACGGCCCAGGGCCCCAACGTGATCGGTGGAAAGCAGAGCTATATCATCAATGGCAACATGACGGGCGGTTTTGCGTTGATCGCCTGGCCGGTCAAGTATCACGTGACCGGGGCTCAGACCTTCGTCGTCAACGGTTCCAACATCGTCTACCAGCGAGATCTGGGGCCCGAGACCGAGCAGCGCGCCGCGGCGATCAAGGAGTTCAACCCCGACGACAACTGGACGGTCGTGCGCGACTGAGGTGTGGTTCTGGCAGAACGGTTCAATTTAGCCCTGAAAGGCTCCAGCGTGGTTTCGCCTCAACGGAGCTCGACTGACGCCAAATATGATTAACGATCACCTTTCGCTTCTGCCGACGTCAGCCGGCAGGGCGAGCGCGACACTGCGGCCGCGCCTTTTCCACTACACGACACTTCAAGGGTTTCTCGGTATTGTCAGTTCGAAAGTGATATGGGCGACAAACATCCACTATCTGAATGATTCAGAGGGAGTTCCTATATGGGCTGGGCTACCTGAAGGCGGAGGCAGAAGCGTGCGAAGGCCGCATCGTCAAGACAGCAGGCCATTTTGCTTCGGGTAGCCTCTCTCATCGATTTCTTCCAGCAGGGGATATGTCTACACGGCGTCCTTTGCGGAGGACGACGATCTCCTGAGCCAATGGAGGGGCTATGGTGCGGGTGGAGGAGTATGCTTGGGATTTGTCGTCAGCGACCTGCAAAGGGTTGCCGAAAGGGCGGGCTTCCGCCTTGTCAAGTGTATCTATGAGCAAAGCCAGAAAACGCCCTTGGACGATGAACGGGTCGAAGAGTTCGCAAACCAGATTGTCACTCGTTACCAGCAGCTAGCCTGTGCCTTCAAGGATCCGTCCTTTCGTGAGGAGTGCGAATGGCGCATCATTTCGAAGTTCGTACCACGTGACCATCAGTCCGTGAGAGTCCGTGGGACGGCGACGATGCTGGTGCCTTATTTTGAAGTCGACCTTGATCTGGGCAACGATAGTGAGGGCCGCACAAACCTCGGGTTTGAGACGGTGATCGCGGTACCCAGCCTGCAGAAAGAGCGAATACTCCAGGCAGCTTCGATCGCCACGAGGCACCTGAGCGTAGAAGCCTCAAGGCCATCCGATATCCCCTACCGATCGCTATAGCCGCGCTCTCTGGCAGGGGCCAAGAGCCTTCCTGCAATGGACGGATTGTTCGAGCGATACTAGCCCCGAAGCTCGTAAAGCTCGGTCTGCCCCGTTCGGCCCCTGACGCTGACAGTGCCGATAGGCAGGAAACTGAAATTCTCCGCAACTGCGTTGCGGACCGCGCTGCTGACGAGGATCGAGGTTCCATAGTCGCGGTTCAGGCCCTCCAGTCGCGAGGCGATGTTTACAGTGTCTCCGATTGCGGTGTATTGCCGGCGGGTTTCGGCGCCGACGCTGCCGACGACGGCCGGTCCGGTGTGCAGGCCGAAGCGGGTAACGAGTTCGGGGCGACCGGCGGCGCGATTGGAAGCATTCATCTCGTCGATCGCCGCTTTCATCGACAAGGCACAACGGCAGGCGTTTTCGATATGCCGCTCGTCATGAACCGGTGCGTTCCACATCGCCAAAACGGAGTCGCCGATATATTGCACTATGGTACCGCCGTGGCGCTCGACAATCATATTGAGGGTTTCGAAATAGGTGGAAAGCAGGGCGACGACCTCTTCGGGCGAGCGCCGTTCGGAGATGGTGGTAAACTCTCTGATGTCGGTGAAGAGGACAGTGATCTCCTGCCTGGAGGCGGAGCCGATCGCTGATTGGCCTGTCATGACAATCCTGCGGACCAGTTCACGCGGCACGTAGAGCGAGAACATCCGGATGGTATCACGGGCGGAACCGAGCGCTTTGCCGAGCGCGTTCACCTCGGATATCCAGGAGCGCGAGACGCGGCTCTGTTTGAATTCCAGATTGCCCAGTTGCCTCGCCTCGTCGGCCAACGCATAGAGCGAGCGGCTGATCAACCGGGAGATGATGATCGCGGCGATCGCGCCCGCCGACAGGAAGGCGGCTGCGGCAGCCAGATTGCGCCTCAGGGTCCGCTCGACAGGACCGACCAGGTCGTCAAGCGGTGCTGCGATGACGACCGTGTAGTTTTTCAGCATGCCGGCTATTTCCGCACGAAAGCTTTGGGCCAGATACTCGCGGCCATTCACCAGAAAGCGGACGACATCGCCATCCGGCCGGCTGCGGTCCTGTGCCAGATTCGCGACGGCCGGGATGGCTGGGTCTGTCGCTGCCACGTCTGCAACAGACATCAGCCTCCCGCGACGCATCTGATCGCGCAGTTTCGTCATGATCGCGGGGTCGGAGTGAACGATCAGGCGGCCAGTGCTGTCGAATACGTAGCCATGCGCCGCTTCCGAGATCGTCCCGGTATCGACAACCTCTCCCAAGGTCACAAGCATCACATCGGCGCCGATAACGACCTGGTCCTTCCCGGCTACGGGCGTAGCGAACGTCAGGGTGAGGTAGTTGGTCGCAGCGGAAACATAGGGGCCGACCGATGTCGTCCGGCCCTCCGAGACGGCGGCCTTGTACCAGGGCCGGGACCGCGGGTCGAAGACATCGTCGCCGTCTGCGCGCCGAGCGAGAGGTCGAATGTCCTGGTCGAAGAACGTCCAGGTCGTCACTGGAATACCGATGACCTTCGTGATCGCACGAACCGCGAATGCGGCGTCGGCCGGAGCATTCAAGGCGTCGCGCCACGCCGGATTTGTCGCAAGGTTGGTGGCCTGAATGTACGTCCCGTCAGCAAAGCCGACATAGACCCCGTCTATGTGGAAGGACGACTTCAGTTCTCGCAGCAGCAGGGCCTGCTTCGCCGGCAGATCCTGGGGTGGCGGCGTGAGTATTTGCGGGACGGCGGCGGCCGTCTCGATCGCGGTGTATCCGCCGTTGAACACATCGCGGTAGTTCTCGATGGTGCGCAAGCCGAGTTGACGCATTTGTGCTTCGCCAGCGGACAGGGCGGTCACCTTGCCTTGGGTATATGCCATCCACACGAGCGGCAGCGCCGTGCAAGCCAGCAGCCCGACAATGATGACGCTGAGGTGCAATCGCAGGGGAAATGCCCAGTCCGATGCACTCCTGGTCCCTGTCGCGGGCGGTGGCGTAGCGCGGTCCACCATCCCTACCCCCCGAGAGCAATCGCAATGCCGACCAGCGCGAGGCCTAGGCACGTCATCGTTATGCCTGCGTTGAGCGGCTTTGCGTCCGAAAAATGCGCCCAGGCACAGCCTGTCAGGAAGAGCAGGGCAACCAGTAGAAAATTGCTGGTTCTCAGCGCAAGGTCCGCACTGCTGATCATGAAGAAGGGGATAACCGCAGGCAGCGATGTCGCCGATACCAGGAGAAAGACGATGAAGGCGGCGAGAAAATCATCTCTCGACAGACGAGTGTTGGCAGGGCTTCCTCGCCGCGCGAGGCCGAGCATGGCTTGGTAGAGTGCCTCTTCATCCGCTGCCGCGGAAACTAGCGGTTCGCCGTCGATCGGAAATTCCTTCCGGAGCGCAGCAATGGCGTCCCGCTCGTTTTGAGCGGCCCTGACCTGCCGAAAGACGCGTCCGCGTCGGCTCTTGTAGAATACCACGCCCAAGACGAACAGCACGGCGTCGATGATGCCCCATGCCACGTTGCAGCCGATGGTCGCGACGATCAGCTCGCGGACGTCAAGGCCCCCTTCGGTGAAGATGACCCGTGAGCCGACGGTAAATGTCAGCGCCATAATCAGTCCGAAGAGGACTTCGCCGAGGGCATCACCCGGGTCGATTACATCGGCGATCTGTGGCCTGCCGGATGCCATGAAATGCCTGCTCCTTCGCGGCTGCTGAATTCCTCATATGGAACGATCCACGACTTCAACGAAGCAGCGCGGACGCAAAACTAATGATGAGGATCCCCGAGATCCGTCGCTGTCTTGTCTCCGTGGCAAGCGAGACATTGAGCGCTCTTTTCGAGTCCTACGACCTGGGGGTCGACGCCTTGGGGCGCTTCCTCGGCCAGCTCGACGGATGAGCGGCGCATCCTTGAATCTGAACGGCTTTGCTCGAACCTCGAGGCGGAGGTGGTGGTGTACTGCAATGAGCGATACGGCCAGGAGATGCGTTCGCAATATGCTTCAATCGCCTTCATCGCCACGGGCTCCGATGCCTTGAGAATACGTCCTGGCGAGTGCTGTGCGCTTCCATGCCGTCTTGGCGCACCGTGGCATCGCGTGCTCCGTTGGCGCGGAGGGCCAAGCTTCTCCCCGCTTACCCCGCAAAGCGCAGGACGTTCGCAAACCCTGTCGGCCGGTATCGCGCGCTTTCCGCTCCGAATTATTCGACGGGCGGCTCCCAGGTCAGGTAGAAGCCGACGTCGCCGGGGATGCCCCCCGGAAAATTGATGATCACCGCCTTCAGCCCATAGCCCTGGGGCTTGGCCGCCGTCTCGAAGAGATCGTAAAGTTCCCTTGCCTTGCCCTGGAGGGTATTCTGCCAGCCGGGCAGGTTGTTGTTGATGTGTCGACCGCCATCCGAGCAGAGGCTCGACGGGAAGCTGTAGACCATCGCTTCGTATTTTCCGTCCGCGGCGGCTTTCATCACCAGCCGTTTGATGACCGCCCGCTCTGTCTCGCCGATATGCTTCTGGAAAAAATCCTCGACGAACTCTGCATGTTTCGTCGCCTCGCGGGCCTTTATCTTGTCGTCGCGTTCCATCTCCGCAAGCTGAAGTTCAAGGGCACGCTTGCGCAGATCTTCGGCACTGGTCATCGACTGAGGGGTCGTCTCGTTTGCAGTCATCGCCATGTCCTCCGAGTTTTCCAAAGGATAAGATGAGTACGGGCGTCAAGGCAGTAAAATACACAGGGGATGAGGTAGTATACGGTATATTACGCCGTGGGCCACTGGCTGATCTTGTCCCAGTGCATGTGCTCGGCAGACAGAGTTGAAACGGCCCCTGGGGGGAAGCCGCCAAGTGCGGCATGGACATTTGGTGATCGAAGGGGCGTCGACCGCATATTAATTAGTAATCTGTAATAAAATCCCGCAGTCGCCGTTCAGGAAATGTTGCTGGCGGTCCCTGGAACATTTAGCGCAGTCGCAGGTTGCTTCTGGAAATTAGGAGCGAAGCGATGCTAATTCTTGAAGAAGTTCTCCTCGTTTCTGCCGATCGGGTGGCCTGCTGTCGCGGTCAGCTCGAACTGGATCTCGACCAAATGATCCTGCAACTCGAACGGTCGGGCTTCTCCCGCAAGGAGATCCTGGTCGCCATGAGCGAAATGATCAGCGAAGAATTCTCGGCGCTTCCCGACATGCCGAAATTCCATTGACCGGCTATCACCTTGCACGTCCGATATGGTGAGGCTTTGCTCATTGCGCTATGACATCGCGATGAGCGAGACGTTTCTGATCACCGGCCCGGACAATCCCCCAGCCACCATCCTGCTTGCCCACGGTGCCGGCGCACCGATGGACTCGAAGTCCATGACGGCGGCTTCCGAAGCGCTTGTCGGTAAAGGCTTCCGGATCGCGCGCTTCGAGTTCGCCTACATGGCGGCGCGGCGGACGTCGGATGCAAGAAAACCGCCGCCGAAAGCCGAGACCCTCATCCCCGAATACATGGAGGCGGTAAAGGAGGTCGCGAGCAGCGGGCCGCTCATCATCGGCGGCAAATCCATGGGCGGACGAGTGGCCAGCATAATTGCCGACGAGCTATATGACCAAGGCGCGATCTGTGGATTGTTGTGCCTTGGCTATCCTTTTCATCCACCCGGCAAGCCGCAACAACTGCGCACCGCGCATCTGAGAAACCTGCGTTCGCCGACGCTTATCTGCCAGGGGACGCGCGACGAATTCGGTACGCGCGAGGAGGTCGAGAACTATCCGCTTTCCCCCGCAATATCATTGCGTTGGCTCGAGGATGGCGACCACGATCTCGCGCCGCGCAAGAAGATATCCGGCTTCTCCGTCGCCGATCATCTCGCCACGATGGCAGCGAGCGTCAAGGCTTGGGCAGACGAAAACTGCCTTCGCTAGGACCGGGTGCGAACGTCAATTCGACTTGACGCATGTAAATGCTTTATGCATGTTCGCCTGCAAGATGTGACGTGCATTTCTGCGATCCTTTCTCGCATGTTTGGGGGCAGCATGATGAAGTGCGTAGCATGTTCAGGGCTCTTCTCATCCATTCTCGCCGCAGCGCTTGCGATGAGTAGTGCCGCCTTCGCCGCCGATCTCGTGATCGCGATGCCGAACTGGCCTTCCGGGCAGGCGACGGCGAATATTCTCAAGGTCAGCATTGCCAAGGAATTCGGGCTCAATGCCGATGTGCAGGAGCTCGGGACGCTACTTGCGTTCAATGGCATGGAGAAAGGCACGGTGGACATCCAGCCGGAGGTCTGGCAGCCGAACCTCGAAGATGTCATCAAAACCTTTGTCACGGAAAAGGGTGCCGTGGTTCTCGCCAAGCATGGCGTGCCGGCATGGCAGGGCATCTGCGCGACGCCGGCTGCCGCCGAAAAGGGGCTGAAGTCGATCGCGGATCTCAGCGATCCGGAGAAAACAAAGATTCTCGACACTGATGGTGACGGCAAGGGCGAGCTGTGGCTCGGCGCGCCGACCTGGGCTTCGACGGGGATCGAGCGGGTGCGGGCAAACACCTACGGCTACGCCAAGAACCTGACGCTGGTCGAGTCGGAAGAAGAAGTCGCCATGGCGGGGCTGGATATCGCGATCGCAACAAACCAGCCGCTTGTCTTTGCCTGCTACGCGCCGCACTTCATCTTTGACCTGCACAGGATCGTCCGCCTTACCGAGCCCCCGCATGATGCCAGCAAGTGGAAGCTCGTCGGTCCCAGTGATCCGCTCTGGGTCACCAAGTCCTCCGCATCGACGGCCTGGGATACAGCCAACTTCCGCATCGGATACGGCGCCGCTTTCGCCAAGAAACGCCCCGAGATCGCGGCGTTTCTGGAAAAAGTCGATCTGACGCCGGAGGAGGCGACGGCGATGAGCTATGCGCTTGAAGTCGACCGCATACCGCCGCTCGACTACGCGAAAAAATGGGTCGCCGACAACGCAAAGCGCGTGGATGGGTGGGCTAAGCAATGACGGCACGCTGCAAATTTCCGGTGAAGAGGAAAGAGGCCATCCGGCCGCGCAAGCTGACTTTGGCTCTGCTTGCTGCGGCAGCCTGCCTCGGCCCCCTGGCTGCCTGGGCTCAGACACAGATCTATGACTCCAAGACGCACACTTGGGTCGACTACGACAAGAAGAAAGCTCGCCAGTACTACGCGCGCAACAACCAACCGCCGGAAGCATTCCGGATGCAGACCGTGACCTTCAGGACCGCGGAGCCGCCAGGAACGATCATCATCGACGGCAACCAGCATTTCCTCTACCTCACCCAGCCTGGCGGGCAGGCCATCCGCTACGGTATCGGCGTCGGGCGCGAAGGCTTCGGTTGGGCCGGGATCGTGCGTGTGGGCCGGACAGCGGAATGGCCGACCTGGACACCACCGGCCGAAATGGTGGCGCGTGACCCAAACGCGGCCAAGTGGGCAGCCGGGATGCCGGGCGGACCGGAAAATCCATTGGGTGCCCGGGCGCTCTACCTCTACGAAGGCGACCAGGACACCATCTATCGCATCCATGGGACGGCGGAACCTTGGACCATCGGTCTCGACGTTTCCTCCGGCTGCATCCGTATGAACAATAACGACATCGTCGACCTCGCCTCGCGGATCAAGATTGGCGCCAAGGTCATCGTGCTGATGCAGGGGGCGGCGCTCTACAAGGGCGTCTGACAATAGGTCCGGCACAAGCGCCGGAAATGGAGAAAACAACGCTAGTCGGGGGACAGGATCTTGGGGCAGAGAATCGCGAGGGGAATTTCGATCGGCTGGGCGATAACGGCAATGGCGAGCGCGGCGTTGCTCGGCGCCTGCACGCCGCCGACGCCGCCAGCGCCTGACAGCATGGCCCGCACCACGTTGCAGACCGCACCGGCGGATCTCCAGCTACTCTGCGCCAATTCGGCGGCCGGAATTGCCGGCGCGAACGCCAAGGTACTGCCCACGGCCTCCCGTCAACTGCCCGACGGCACCTTCGGCGTCGATCTCGATGCCGGCGGCAAGAAGTTCTCTTGCATCGTCGACAACAACGGCACAGTCCGGTCAGTGCAGCCGGCGCGGTCCGGCTGACGGCACGCCCCGCGAGGTCGGGCGTACCGCCATTATGCTCAAACGGCGGTCAGTTCGATCTTGACGGCAGGGAGCCGGCTGCAGTTCGCCTGTACGCTGATCGCGCCGGTCAGTCCTGTCGCTTCCAACCAGAAGCCGGCCGTGCCGCCCTGTAGCGGAATCGATGCCGGCCCGACAATCTTCGCCGGTCCGTCGACGTGCATGGTGACATTGTCATTCATGAAGGGCAGGCGCTGTCCCTGCTGATCGAGCGCGCGGATGATGACGCGGGTCGTGTCGCGCTCCCGGGCCTTTAAAGTCGGGCTGTCGGCAACGACCTGCAGCGTTGTCGGCAGCGGGTCGGCCGCGAGCGTCAACCTGGCAACCGGCTCGCCCGCAATGTAGCCGGTGAATTCGCCATCGATCCATTCAAGCCCCCACGTGCCAAGCTCGTCCGGCGTGAAATGGCGGTGGTCGAGAACGACAGGCGGATGCGGCAGGTGCGGATAGTTCTCGCGGTCCGGGCCGATCCGCTTCGTCACCGCGCCGTATCGCAATTCGACCTCATCGCAGTTGGTCAGGATGATCAACGGCAAAACGCCGCCGATGTTGCGCTCGCCGCGAGCCCAGAAGGTGACGGGCTTCATGACGACCTCTTCGGAAGGATCGCATTGGCTCGCGTAGACATAGGCGGCAAACTTCGGCTCGCGGAACATGTCCATGACGCCGTGGTAGCAGATGCGGTCGCCGGAGCCGAAGTCCTTGTGGGTGTTGTAGTCGAACATGCACCAGCCGATCGCACCCGCGATATCAGGATCGCCATAGGCTGCGTTCAGCACCTCGAGATGTCGGCGGACATGCTCGGCTTGGCGAGCCTCCTGGTCGTAGATCTTGGTGGGATACATGTGGCCACCAAACTCGGTGATCATGTAGGGCACCTTGTACGACAGACCGGTGGATTCCTGCTGTGGACGAAGCGCCGTGCGCGGGCGGTTGTTGCCGGGCAGTTCCTCGTTGCCGAGGATGAAGTCGTTCATCGTGTAGACGTCTTCGAGCAGTTCGCTGTCGGTTATGTAGCGGACGCCGCCGGTCTGCCGCGTACGGTCCAGTTCACGGGCAAGTTGGTTGGTCTCGACATAGAAATCGTGGCTGTCCTGTGATTCGTTGATGCGAACGCCCCAGATGATGATCGAGGGATGGTTCCAGTCGCGCTCAATCATGCGCCGCACGTTGCGGATCGATTCCTGCTGCCATTCGACGTCGCCGATATGCTGCCAGCCTGGGATTTCCTCGAAGACCAGAAGACCAATGCGATCGCACCGATCGAGGAACCACTTCGATTGCGGATAGTGCGACGTGCGGACGATATTGCACTTCAGCACGGATTTCATGATATCGGCGTCGCGTTCCTGGGCCGATCTGCCAGCGGCATAGCCGACATAGGGGAAAGCCTGGTGGCGATTGAGACCGCGTAGCTTCAGCGGCCGGCCATTGAGAAGAAAGCCTTCGATCGTGAACTCGGCGGTGCGGAAGCCGAAGTGCGACGAGACGCGGTCGGAACCGTGACTTGTCTTCAGTTCGACGGTGACTTCGTAAAGCGCCGGATTGTCGATATCCCAGAGCGATATACCGGTCAGCTCATTGAAAGAGAGAGTAACATCTTCACCGGTCGTTTCCGCGGAAGCCGTGGCGAGCACGCGCCCATCCTCATCCTTCAGGGATGCGGATACCGAGCCCAGGAAGGTGAGTTGTTGCAGATTGGCAAGATCGACACGCACGCTTGCCGACTTTTCCTCCGCCAACACATTGTGGGTTTCGATCTTCAGGTTGGCGATGGAAACCGGGTCCGTGACCTTCAGCCAGACGTCACGGTAAATGCCGGCATAGGTCAGGTAGTCGATGCGGCCGCCGAAGGGCGGGATTTCAGGGTTTTCGCTGCCGTCGATTTTCACGGTAATCAGATTGTCGCCGACCACCAGGCTGCCGTTGAGGCGCGCCTCGAACGGTGTGTAGCCATCCTTGTGCGCGATGATCTCTTCACCGTTCAAATAGACGACGGCATCGGCCATGGCGGCGTCGAAGACAAGCGAGACCTCACGGCCCTCGAATTCCGGCATCCAGCGCAGGATCTTTTGGTAGGTGAATGCCCGCTGGTAGCTTGTCTCGTCGAAGTAGTTGAACGGCAGTTCAACGGCCGTGTGTGGCAGGCTGACGGTCGCTGAGCCATCGAAGCTCCCGAGCAGGCGCTGGCCGAAACCCTCGTGGAAACTCCAGCTCTCGTTGAAAGAGACGACGGAACGCATCTCAGGCTCCCATGCAAAAGGCGTTGCGAACAGATTGGCGCTGCTGAAGGGCGCGTGGAAACTCAAGCATCGATGGTTCTTTCTGGATTGGAGATGGCTGACTGGTAGTCAGCGCTGACGTCCTAGTGGCGCGCGATGCTATCCTATGGATATTGGGCGCCGTTGGTCGTGGTGTAAATCGAATAGAGCGATAGGGTGGCGGTGATGAACAGTCGGTTCTTCTTTACGCCGCCGAAGGCGATATTCGAGACCGTCTGCGGCACCTTGATCTTGCCGAGGAGCGTGCCGTCGGGCGCGAAGCAGTGAACGCCATCGGCAGCGCTGGTCCAGAGATTGCCGCTGACATCGAAACGGAACCCATCCGGCACGCCGCTGTCTATCGAGCAGAAATACCGGCTGTTCGCGAGCCTTTTGCCGTCCACGATGTCGAAAACGCGGATGTGGCGGGGGACATCATGGTTTCGGGAGCCGGAATCGGCGATGTAGAGCTGCTTCTCATCCGGCGCGAAGGCTAGGCCGTTGGGCTGAATGAAATCCGTGGCAACAGCTTCGATCTCGCCCGTCGATGCGTCGATGCGGTAGACGTTGCGGGTTTCCTGTTCGGGCTCGGACTTATGGCCCTCGTAGTCGGACATGATGCCGTAGGTCGGGTCGGTGAACCAGATCGAGCCGTCCGATTTCACGACGACGTCGTTCGGAGAGTTCAGGCGTTTGCCTTTGTAACTGTCGGCCAGCACCGTGATGCGGCCGTCGAATTCAGTGCGAGTCACGCGGCGGCCGCCGTGCTCGCAGGAAACCAACCGGCCCTGGCGGTCCCGGGTGTTGCCGTTGACGTAATTCGAGGGAGAGCGGAAAACTGAAACGCTACCGTCGGGCACCCAGCGCATCATCCGCTCATTGGGAATATCACTCCAGATCAGGCAATTGAGGTCCGAGAACCAGACGGGACCCTCTGCCCAACGACAGCCGCTATAAAGTTCTTCCAGCCGGGCGCTGCCGGCGATCAAGCCACGGAAACGGTCGTCACGAATGTCATAGAGCGCATCTTCTGACACGGGTCAGCTCCTCCCAAAGCGATGTGACGATCTTCGTAAACGTAAACGGTCAAGTGTTCCAGAGCCCGGCGCCGGCAAAAGCGCCGGGCTCTGCATTTTTTAGAGGGCTGTGTCCGGATGCGGCGAGCCGTCATAGGCGCCCCAGATCGACTGGTCGAAGCAGATCACGGACCCGGTCATGAGGCCTGATTCCGGCGAGGAAAGATAGGCGCAGGCACGCGCCACTTCCTCGGGATCCACGAGGCGGCCGAACGGCTGGGCCGCGGCCGCCTTTTCCAGCCAATCAGCCGGTGCGTCGTGATATTCCCGCTGAATGCGGTCCTCGCCCTCGGAGGCCATCCAGCCGATATTGAGGCCGTTGACGCGGATGCGGTTGCGTAGAAGCGCGTAGGCGGTGTTCTTTGTCAGGGTTTCCAGTGCACCTTTCGAGGCGCAATAGGCGGCAATGAAGGGCTGCCCTGCCTTGGCCGACATGGAGCCGATATTGACGATGGTGCCCTCGATTTTTTCGCGCCGCATCACTTTTACTGTCTCCTGCATCAGGAAGAACGGGGCACGGACATTGACGGCGAACATGGCGTCGAAGAGCTCCGGACTGGTGTTCAAAATTGTGCCGCGGTCGGTGATGGCGGCCGCATTCACCAGGGCATCCACGCGACCGAATGTCTCGTCGCAGACTTGAACGACGTTTCTGGCATCCTCGACCTGGCCAAGGTCGGCCTTCACATAAACGACCTTGGCCCCGGTGGCGGCAGCGATCTCATGGGCCTTGGCCTTTCCCTTCTGCTCGTTGCGGCCGCAGATGACAAGGCCCTTGGCGCCGCGCTCGGCGAAGAGGCGGGAGATCGTTGCCCCGAGTCCCTGAGTGCCGCCGGTTACGATGGCGATCTTGCCGTCGAGGCGGCTGTGGTTTGTTGTCATGTACTCCTCCTTTGAATGATGGCCTATATGCCGAAAGCTCCCGGCACCAAGGCGCCGGGAGCTGATTTCGTCAATGCGGATGCGTCAGCTTAGTCGCCGCTCGCTCTGTTGCGCCAGTGCCGAGAGGAACCGCGCGTCATCCCAATCCTCCCGCAGCGCCTCGTGCATCAGCTGCGCTTGCGTCTTCGGCGCGAGGCCACCAAGCGGTGGGTCGCGGTCGAGGTTGGTCGGGAACGAGTAGCCCTCGGCGCAGGCGGCAACGGCATAGCCGATCTCGATTTCGGACAGCTTGCCCCTCAGGGCCTTCAAAGCCGGGAACAGCTTGGCGCTCATGCGCTCGCGGTTCACGGTCTCCATTGCCCGCCCGAATGCCGAGGAGACCTGCAACAGATTAGCGACGCGCTTGATGTCGGTCGAGCGGTTCGTACCAGCCGCGTGGAACAGCGCCGGATTGAAGAACACCACGTCGCCCTTTTCGAGCGGCAGCTGGACATGATGCGTCTCGAAATAGTCCTTGAACTCCTGGCGCTTGACCGCGAGGTAGCCCGGCTCATAGGTCTGGCTGTGCGGCAGGAAGAGGGTTGGACCGCTTTCGAGCGGCATGTCGCAATGAGCGATCGCGCCCTGCAGGGTCAGCACCGGCGAGAGCCGGTGCACATGCGCCGGGAATTGCTCGATCACCTTGGAAGACTGGAAGCCGAGATGGTAGTCGCGGTGCGCGGACTGTGCCGCGCCACCCGGATTGACCCGGTTGACCTGGGCGGTCATTTGATAGCTTGGGCCCAGCCAGGCTTCGCTTGCGATCGCGACGATGGGGTTTGCGTAGTACTCGGCGAAGTTCTCGGGATCGGCGAGGCAGTGCTTTTCCAGCGAGTTCCAGATGCGGTCATTGGCACCCGGCTTAGCAAAGTGATCGCCGCCGCCGCTCGCGGTTCGGTGTTGCTCCTCGATGATCTCGCTGAATATTGCGCTGGCGCGGTCGATGACGCCGGGATCCCTGTAGGCGCGCTTGAAAACGACGACGCCCGGGCCGTCGCCAAAGGCTTCGCAGATCTCGGCGAGAACCGCTCTGCGGCCGCTGGCGATCGCTGCAGCGACCTTGGGGCTATCATAAATCAGAATGTTCTTTTCGACGGCGTCGGCCGTCGGATAGTCGGCGAGAGCCGTTGTCTTTTCGGCAAGCTTGCGGAAGTCGCCGAGATCGCAAGCATCCTCGGTCAGCCAGACGCGATCGGCGCGCAATTTCTGAAGGTTGTCGGTTTTCATCAGGTGCTCCTCCCTTTCCGATGAGGGCACTATACGCCGCCGACTGGTGTGTTATAGATCAGGAATCCATCAAAAAACCATCAAGACGGATTGTGTGGCACACCGGTTTCTCGTCAAGGATATCGCCTTCCAGGCCGGGCTGAGCACAGCGACGGTGGATCGCGTTCTCAATGGCAGGAGTGGCGTCAGGCATCAGACGATGATGCGGGTGCAGGCTGCGATCGCAGAGCTGGAAAAGCAGCAGATCGGCGGCGAGGTGAGCGGGCGGAAGCTCGCCATCGATGTCGTGATGGAAACGCCGGACCGCTTCAGCACCGCCGTTCGCGATGCCTTTGAGGCGGAGGTCGCCACCTTTCTGCCGACGGTGTTCCGGTGCCGCTTCCATTTCGCCGAGGTGATGAAGCAGGCAGAGCTGGTGCAGTTGCTCGACCGGGTCCGGCTGCGCGGCACGAACGGCATCGTCTTGAAAGCACCGGATGTTCCGGAGGTCACTGCTGCGGTTTCCCGCGCAACGGACGCCGGCATTCCGGTAGTCACTTTGGTGACGGACCTGCCGAATTCCTCCCGCAGTGCTTACGCGGGCGCTGATAATCGAGCGGCCGGTGAGACTGCAGCCTATCTTATTGGCGAGCATTTCGGCGACGCGCCCGGGCGGGTTCTCGTCACGCTCTCCAGCGGTCGATTTCGCGGTGAGGAGGAGCGCGAGATGGGCTTTCGCCGCGTGCTGCGCGAACGCTATCCCCAGATTGGGATGATCGAAATCAGCGAAGGCCACGGAACGGATGCAGCGACGGGCACGCTGGCCGCTCGTGCAATCGCGGCGGATCCGGCGATCAACGCGGTCTATTCCATCGGCGGCGGAAACCAGGCAGTGCTGGCCGCCTTCGAGGCGGCGAAGCGGCCGATCCGCGTGTTCGTCGCGCATGATCTCGATGCGGACAATCGCGCGCTGCTTGCCGACCGCAAGATCGGCTTCGTCTTGCACCACGATCTGCGCACGGATGCCCGCTCGGCCTTTCGCGCCGTCATGGGCCGTTCTGTCAGGGGCGGAATTGCGCCTCCGGCATTGTCGTCGCTGGAGATTGTTACACCTTACAACATGCCTGCTACGGATTGAGGTTTGCCTTTCCCTTAGCGGTAAAATCGCGATAGTGCTTTCGCAGGAGCGAGGGAAACGGTATGGAATACAGCGATATAGGGACAGTTGCGGCCTGGCTGACGGAGCAGGGGCTCAAGGGCGCGTCGGAGGCCGAACTGTTGACCGGCTTCTGCGACGCCTGCCGCGAACGTGGCTTGCCGCTCGATCGCGGCATGGCTCTGATGGACACACTGCATCCCGTACACGAAGGCCGGGCGTTCCGTTGGGACAGCCAGGAGGAGATCGAGACCGAATTCGAGTATGGCTCCACCAGCGAAGGACCGGCATTGGAGAGCTGGCAACGTTCCGCCTTCTACTATCTGTGGGCGGGAGAGGAGAACGAGGTCAGACGGCGCATCGGTTTTGGCGATCCGGCCGACTTCGCCATGCTCGACACGATGCAGGCGCAGGGCCACACCGATTTCGTCGCGATGGTCCACCGGTTTGCCAAGGCCGGCACGATCGGCGAGATGGATTGCTTCTTCTCTCATTTCGCGACCCGCCATCCCGAGGGATTTTCTGATCACGATCTCATCATTCTGCGGAAGCTGGTGCCGGTGTTGGCCCTTGCGATCAAGTGTATCGCGCTGGCGCGTATCGCGAGGACCATCGCGGAGGTTTATCTTGGCGATGACGCCGCGCGGCAGGTATTGGAAGGCAAAATCACCCGAGGCAAGTCGGAGCGGATCTCGGCGGCTCTCTGGTTCTCGGATCTTCTGAACTATACGAAAATATCCGACACCGCGCCGCCGGAAGAAATCCTGCCGATGCTGAACGCCTATAGCGATGTGGTCATTTCCGCGATCCATGAGGCCGGTGGCGATGTGTTGAAGCTTATCGGCGACGGTGTCCTGGCGATCTTCAAGGCGGACGAGCCTGCCGATGCCTGTGCTGCGTCGCTGCAAGCCGAGCGATTGCTGCGGCAGAAGCTGAAGGCGTTGAACGATGAGCGCGCGCTGGAAGAACGGCCGACGACCGAGGTCTATATCGGCCTGCACATCGGTGATGTCTTCTATGGCAATATCGGCAGCCGCGAGCGACTGGACTTTACCGTCATCGGCCCCGCCGTCAACGAAGTCAGCCGGATTGCCTCGATGTGCCGATCGGTCGATCTCAACGTGCTGATGTCGTCGGAGTTTGCGGCGACGATCCCGGAGAACGAACGCGGCGCGCTGGCCTGCATCGGCCGTTACGCGCTCCGTGGCGTCAAGCGCGCGCAGGAGCTTTATACGCTCGACACGGCGCGAATCGAGATCTGACGCCTTCTGTCCGTGCGCCGTCAGAAGAAATTTCACGGCGTTGTCGCCTTCTGCCGATAGAGGATTATATCGGTCGAAGAGGCGGGTTGCCTCGTAGATCGGGCGAAGCGGCGACAGCCCGCTTTCTCTCATCCAAACAGGAGGACGGCATGCAGATCAATCGTACAGGTTCAGCGCAGTGGTCCGGTGGACTGAAGGACGGCAAGGGGCAGATCTCCACGCAGAGTGGCGCGCTCAAACACTATCCCTACGGTTTTTCGAGCCGTTTCGAAGGCATCCCAGGGACAAATCCGGAGGAACTGATCGGGGCGGCGCATGCCGGCTGCTTCACGATGGCCTTGTCGCTGATCCTTGAGGAGGCGGGTCTCAAGGCGACCGATATGGAAACGACGGCAAAGGTGACGCTCGAGAGCGTAGAGAGCGGCTTTGCCATCACGGCGATCCATCTCACGCTGACCGGCACGGTTCCGAATGCCGATGAAAGGACATTCATCGAGCTCGCCAACAAGGCCAAGGCCGGATGCCCTGTCTCCAAGGCCCTTTCGGCTGTCCCGATCTCGCTCGACGTCAAGCTCGCCTGAGCCTTGAGGTGAGACCGAGTGCCGCACCGAGGTGTCGGCACTTCGTCACCTGTCCATCTTTCCAAGCTTCGATCGACTGAATCTATGCGCCCTGCGGCCCAAGCCGTCGGGGCGATTTTCCGTGCTCGCCACGCGCGCAGATAAGCGGGAACGGCGAGAGTTGGCAGATGCCCATCCTATTTACACCAGATCGGCCGTGAGTCTCAGATGCGGCCAAACCTTGACAAATTACGAATGATGTCTTACGACTGACGAAATTCAAAAATCGTCAGTCGTAAGTGAGTGCGCAAAATTGATTAGCGATGCTGCGGAAAACACGATCGAAATAACGCGCCAGGAGAATGTGACCCGCATTCTCGACGCTGCCGAGCGGCTTTTCCGTCATTACGGGTATTCGAAGACGACGGTGGCAGACATCGCTCGTGATCTCGGCATGTCGCCGGCCAACGTCTATCGCTTCTTCGCCTCGAAGGTGGAGATCCACCAGGCGATCTGTGGCCGTATGCTGGTTCACAGCTACCAGATGGCGTACGACGTCTGCCACCTGCCGATCAGCGCTTCCGACCGGCTGCGACGTTTTGTGCAGGGCCAGTATCAGATTACGGTCGACACCATGCTCGATCAGGAAAAAGTGCATGAGATGGTCATCGTCGCCATCGAGCGCGACTGGCACGTAATCGAAAGGCATATCGACAGTATTCATGAATTGCTCGCCGATGTGATCCGTGAGGGGATCGCTGCCGGCGAGTTTGCCGAGCAGGACGCGGATGTCGCGTCCCGCTGCTTCGGGGCTGCAACAATCAGCCTCTGTCATCCGCAGATGGTGGCGCAATGTCTTGCCAAGACCAACCGCGCCACCGTCGACGAACTGGTCGAGTTCTCGATCAGGGCGCTAAAGAAATAATTCGCGGCAAGGGCCGCAAATCAACCGATAGCCGATTTCAGGAGTGCGAAAGATGATTTCGCTGAAGAGAGTTCAGTTGCCGTCCGTAGTCAGTCTCGCGCTCCTCGGCGCCGTCGCACTTGCCGTATCCGGATGCAGCGACGAGAAGAAAGCCGAGACGAAAGAGGTCATCCGGCCGGTAAAGGTCGTGGAGATTGCCGAGGCCGGCGATACCCGCGCGCTGGACTATTCCGGTGCAGTGAAGGCTCGTGTCGAGATGAACCTCGGCTTCCGGGTCGCCGGCAAGATCACCGACCGCCGTGTCAACATCGGCGATCGCGTCAAGCCGGGCGATCTGCTCGCCCAAATCGACCCGACGGACTATCAACTGGCGGTCAAGACCGCCGAGGCGAACCTCGCCGCCGCCGAAAAGGGCGTGGCAACCGCTGATCTCGCCAACAAACGCGCGCAGCAACTGTTCGACAAGAGTGTCACGGCGAAATCGCAGATGGAGCAGGCAGCCCTTAGCTATGATCAGGCCGTCTCGACGCGCGATGCCGCGGCGTCGTCGGTCGACCAGGCTAGGAACCAGGTCGCCTATACCGAGTTGAAGGCCGACCGTAGTGGCATCGTTACCTCGATCAGCGCCGACACAGGCGCGGTCGTCGCGGCTGGCACGCCTGTCGCGACCGTCGCGCTTGATGGCGAGAAGGAAGTGCAGATCGCCGTTCCGGAGAACGACATCGCGCAGTTCAAACCCGGCAAGACCGTCAAGGCCAGCTTCTGGTCGGACAACAAGCTCGTGCTCGATGGCAAGGTGCGTGAGGTTTCCGGCAGTGCCGATGCGCAGTCGCGCACCTTCTCGGTCCGCGTCAGCCTTCCGAACGACGATCGCGTGCTGCTCGGCATGACGGCGACGATCGAGGCCGCCGTTGGCAATGCCGAGACCAACGTCGCCATTCCGCTCAGCGCGCTCGCCGAGAAGGATGGCAAGAAGATCGTCTGGATCGTCGATCGCAATGCATCGACCGTCCATGCCCGCGAAATCAAGGTTACGGACTTCACCGGCGCTGGCGTCCACGTCGCCGACGGCCTGAAAACCGGCGACCTCGTCGTCGCGGCCGGCACGCAGTTCATGGCCGAGAACCTGAAGGTCAAGCTGCCCGAACAGCAGTCGGCGCAGGCCGAAACCGGCGACGTCATCCGTTAAGGCCTGGTCAGGAGAGGATTATGACCATGGACAACTCCAACGCCGAAAAGCGCCCCTTCAACCTGTCACGCTGGGCGATCGGCCATCCGAGCATTGCACGCTTCCTGTTCGGCCTGATCCTGATCACCGGCGTCCTTGGCTTGATGCGCATGGGCCAGAAGGAAGACCCGGACTTCACCTTTCGCGTCATGGTCGTGCAGGCCATCTGGCCGGGCGCCTCCATCCAGGAGATGGAAGACCAGGTCGTCAACAAGATCGAGCGCAAGCTCCAGGAAACGCCGCATATCGATTGGGTGAAATCCTACACGCGGGCCGGCAGCGCCATCATCACCCTGCAGGTGAAGGGCGATACCAACAGCCAGCAGGTCGCTGACGCCTTCTACCAGGTGCGCAAGAAGGTCGGCGACATTTCCAGCGAGTTGCCCGAAGGGCTGCTTGGACCCTATTTCAACGATGAGTTCGGCGATACCTACATCACGCTGCATTCGATCAGCGGCGAAGGTTACAGCTATCCGGAGCTGAAGAAATTCGCCATCCAGGCGCGTGACATGCTTCTGACGACGCCGGGCGTTGAGAAGGCTGTCATCATCGGCGATCAGCCAGAGAAGATCTACATCGACGTATCCTCGAAGGCTCTGGCCGAACGCGGACTGACCGTGCTCGACCTGCAGAACGCGATCAAGGGACAGAACAGCGTCGATCCGGCCGGCTCCGTCGACACCGGCATACGTTCGGTGCGGATTTCCGTCGAAGGCGACGTAACGAAGGCCGAGGACATCCGCGAACTGCGGCTAAAGGCCGGCAATCAGGTCACGCGTCTTGGCGATATAGCTACCGTCTATTCGGGCCTCGAGGATCCCTATCAGCGCAAGTATCGCTTCAACGGGCATGAAAGCGTCCAGGTCGGCGTCGTCATGGCCAAGGGCTTCAAGGTCACCGATGTCGGCAAGGATGTCGAATCGACCTACGAGCGGTTCGCGGGATCACTGCCCTACGGTGTCGCCGTCGACCAGATCTCCAACCAGCCCGACGTCGTCACCGATGCGATCAGCGAGTTCATGCATGCGCTTGGCGAGGCCCTGATCATCGTGCTGATCGTCTCCTTCCTGTCGATCGGCTGGCGCTCGGGTCTCGTTATCGCCATCGCCATCCCGCTCGTGCTGGCAGCGACCTTCGCCATCATGTACGAGTTCGGCATCGATCTGCAGCGCATTTCGCTCGGCGCACTCATCATCGCGCTCGGCCTACTCGTGGACGATGCCATGATCGTCGTCGAGCTGATGGAGCGAAAGCTAGAGGAAGGCCTTGTAAAGATCGAAGCGGCCAGTTTTGCCTACTCCTCGACCGCCTTCCCGATGCTGACCGGCACGCTGATTACCACCGCGGGCTTCATCCCGGTCGGCTTTGCGGCGTCGACCGCCGGCGAATATGTGCGTACGCTGTTCTACGTGGTCGGCATTGCGCTGGTTGTCTCATGGTTCGTGGCGGTCTATTTCACGCCATGGCTCGGCTACATGATCCTGAAGCAGCGCCACCATGCGGGCGAGCATCACGATGCCTTCGACACGCGGTTTTATCATCGCCTGAGAGCGACGGTCAGCTGGGCGGTGCGCCATCGCATTATCGTCATTGCCATGACGCTGGTGACCTTTGCGACCAGCCTTTGGGCGTTCCAGTTCATCCCGCAGAACTTCTTCCCGCAATCTTCGCGCCCGGAAATCCTTGTTGATCTCTGGCTGCCAGAGGGCACCAGCATCAAGGAAGTCGAGACGCAGGCAAAAGCGCTCGAAGCCAAGATCATGGATGACAAGGACAAGAAGTTCGTCGCCACCTACATCGGCGAGGGCGCCCCGCGCTTCTTCCTGCCGCTCGACCAGCAGCTCCGCAATCCGAACTTCGCGCAGCTTCTCGTCATGGCAAACGACGAGCCGGCGCGCGAGCGGTTGATTGTCAAGCTGCGGACCATCCTTG
Source organism: Rhizobium sp. 10N414 (assembly GCF_056394785.1). NCBI lineage: Bacteria > Pseudomonadati > Pseudomonadota > Alphaproteobacteria > Hyphomicrobiales > Rhizobiaceae > Rhizobium > Rhizobium sp. 10N414. Next base: position 40,606 of record NZ_JBFTIN010000013.1, read on the forward strand.
CGGAAGACTTCCCTGATATCAGAGGCAAGGTCGATCGTCTGTTCCTTGGCCCGCCGACGGGCTGGCCGGTGCAGATGCGCATCATGGGACCGGATCGTCAGGAAGTCCGCAAAATCGCCGACGAGGTGAAGGCGAAGTTTGAAGCCAATCCGCAACTCGGTGCGATCCACGACGACTGGCTGGAGCCGGTGCCGGCGATGAAGCTGGTGATCGATCAGGACCGTGCCCGTGCGCTTGGCGTTACGTCGCAGCGTGTTCGCCAGATGCTGCAAACGGCTGTCTCCGGCGCCCCGCTCGATGATTTCCGTGACGGCGAGGAGACGGTGTCGATCGTCGCCCGTGAGCCGGAAACCAATCGCTCGCTGTTGTCGGCCGTCAACTCGGTCTACGTGCCGACGGACTTCGGCGGCTTCGTCCCAGTTTCCCAGGTTGCCAAGGTGGTGCCCGTTCTGGAGCAGGGGATCGAATGGCGGCGCAACCGTCTGCCGACGATCAGCGTTCGTGCAACATTGCCGGATGGCGTCCAGTCGAACGACGTAGTTATGAAGATGTATGCCGACATGCAGCCGCTACGAGACAGCCTGCCGGCCGGTTACAAGATCGAGATCCAGGGTGGCGCGGAAGATTCCGCCGAAAGCCAGGCCTCGATCGCGGCCAAAGCACCGATCATGCTCGTCGTCATCGTCCTCTTGCTGATGGCGCAGCTGCAGCACTTCGGCAAGGCGATGCTGGTGCTGGCGACCGGTCCGCTCGGGATCATCGGTGCGGCTGCGGCCCTGCTGATATCGGGCGCTCCGTTCGGCTTTGTCGCCATCCTCGGCGTCATCGCGCTGCTCGGCATCATCATCCGCAACTCGATTATCCTCGTCGACCAGATCGACCAGGACATCAAGGCGGGGATGAACAGGCAGGAAGCGATCGTCGGTGCTGCCGTGCGGCGGTTCCGCCCGATCATGCTGACGGCGCTGACGGCTGTCCTGGCGCTGATCCCGATCTCGCGCGGCGTTTTCTGGGGTCCGCTCGCCTATGCGATGATGGGCGGCATCCTTGTCGCGACGGTGCTGACAATCCTGGTGCTGCCCGCCGCTTACGCCCTCTTCTTCGGCAAGGAGCCGAAAGCAGCTGCGGCCAAGGACGGTGTCGCAAACGGCAACGCACCTGAAGAGGCGGAGGAAATGCACCCGCCGGCCCTGGCGGCCGAATGACGGGAAAGACGATGGCGCGGTGAGAACCGCGCCATTTTCGTTAGTCAGACCGTGGTTTCCGCGGCTTCCGCTTTCAAGCCGAGCAGTGCGGCGCCGATCAGGCCCGGCTCGACGCGGCATTCGCTGCGGACCACGAGCGGGCGATCGAATTTGCGCAGGATGCGCTGGCGGACAGCCTTGTCCAGCTCCGCAAGCAGCTCTTCGACATTCGAAAGACCGCCGCCGACGGGCACGATGGTGGCACCCGTGATATTCACCGTCAGGGCGAGTGGCGAGGCGACGAGGTCGACGAAGACATCGATGGTGCGAGCCGCCTTGGTCTCAGCCTTCAGCCAATCATCGATGATCTCCTGGCTGGACAGGTCGATTTCATGCAGCGTTTTGTGCAGCCGCTCGAGGCCGCGGGCGCCGCCGACCGTATCGACGCAGCCCGTCTGGCCGCAGCCGCAGGGAAAGGCCGGAATGGCAACCGGCGGATTGCCGGCATGAGATGCCAGCGCCGGGCCATGACCCCATTCGCCAGCAAAGCCGCCCGCGGCATTGATCAGCCGGCCATCTGCGACGACGCCACCGCCGACGCCGGTTCCGAGAATGGCGCCCAGAACGATGCGGTGGCCGCGCCCGGCGCCGAGATCGGCTTCCGCCATAGCGAAACAATCCGCGTCATTTGCAATCAGGACGGGCAGGCCAAGTTCGGCCTCGAGATCAGCGGCGAGGTTGCGGCCGTGGATACAGGGAATATTGGCGCAGGTCAGCCGCTGCGTATCCGGATCGACGACGCCGGCGATCGAGAAGGCCAGGCGTGTCGGTTGCTCGCCGGTTTCCGCGATGATGGCACGCAGCGTGTCGACGAATGCGGCAAAATCGTCCTTGGGGGTGGGACGCCGGCCGAGCGGCGTGATGTCGGCTTCGGAGTGCGCCACTCCGCCCTTGATGGCGGAGCCGCCGATGTCGAAAGAGATGATCATTAGGGTTCTGCTGGTTGGATGGCCTCTGCGTCTGCTCGCACCCTTCCGCGGGTTTTGCAAGCCAAATCCGGGTCAGGCAGGCAGGGTCATCTTGGCTTCGAAGCCGGCTTTCTCGCCAGCTGGCGGGGAGCGCAATTCCAATGTACCGCCCATCTGGGAGACGATACGGTCGGCGATGGCGAGCCCGAGCCCCGAACCGGATGCTGTCGTCTTGCCGCGGCGGAAGCGCTTCTTCAGGCCCGCCATCTCGGCCTCGCGGATCGGTGGCCCGCCGTTGACGACACGGATGATGCCGCCACTTTCGAGACTGACATTGACCGGCAGGTCGGGATCGCCATGGATCAGGGCATTCTCGATCAGGTTTCGCGTGACGATGCCGAAGGCATCCATGTCGGCGTTGCGGACGAGCTTTGCATCGGGCGCAGCAGAATACTTGAGCCTGCCGTTCGTACGGCTGTCGCGCTGGAAGTCGGTGACGACCATGTCGAGGACAGGACGCAGGTCGATCGGGCTCGCGCTCCCGCCGATACCCGCCTCGGCGCGTGACAGTTGCAGAAGCTTTTCCGCCAACCGGCTGAGATTGACCAATGAGGCTTCGACCTGCTGTACGCGATCCTGCGTTGGGCCGGGCGGCAATTCTTCCGCAAGCCGTTGGGTCTGTGCCAGCGCACCGGCAATCGGCGTTCTCAGCTCATGCGCACTGTTGGCGGTGAATTCGCGCTCCGCTTCGAGGGCCGCTCGCAGGCGCCCGAGGAGGAGGTTGACCGATCGAGCGATTGGCCTAAGCTCGACCGGCAGGTTCTGGCCATCGACCTCAACCATGTTGCCGCTGTCCTTCGTCCCGATGTCTCGCCGGAGCGCCTCAATCGGCCGCAGCGCCCGCCCGACGACGAACCAGATCGCAAAGATGCTGGCGGGAATCAGTGCTGCCAGGGGGATAAGCAGCGTCACGGCGCTTTCGCGCGCGGCTTCGTTCCGGTTCTTGAACCGGTCGGCCACCTGCAGGAACAGCGAGCCGTCGGCCGCCATTTCGGTGTAGATCCGGGCCGTTGGTGTATCGTGAAAGCCGGTGCTCAGCGGCGCGTCGAACGGCTCGGCTGGAGCGTCATTCGAATGCAACACGACCTTGCCGCTGGCGTTGCGCACTTGATAGGTCAAATACTCGCGTCTGGCGGCAGCGTCGAACATCGCCATGTTGCGTGGATCGCGATCTGTGCCCTGGTTCAGCTCGGCTAGGATAAGCGCCAGCAGGCGCTCGGTCGTCTCCTGCTGGGCAGCGTCGAAAATTTCATCGAATTCATGCTGCATCACGCGGAAACTCAGGCCGATCGCTGCAAGCCAGGAGACAACCAATACGGTCGTCAGGGCAAGGATCAACGGGCCGGTGATGCTGCGTTCACGTTTCATTTTCATCCGAGTGTGTAGCCGATGCCGCGTGCCGTGCGGATACGGTCCTTGCCGATTTTCTTGCGCAGGCGGCTCACATATACCTCGACCGTATTGCTTTCGATTTCGGAGCCGAATGCATAGAGCGCTTCCTCGATCCGGTCCTTTGGAACGATCGCGCCCGGGCGCGCCGTCAGGAGGTCGAGCACCGCCCACTCGCGGCTCGTCAGGATGATCGGCTCGCCGGCCACGGAGAGCTGATGCAGTGGCCGGTTGATCTCGATATCGGAAATGCGGATCACCGGATGCGGATTGGCGTCGTAGCGGCGCGCGACGGCCATGATGCGCGCTTCCAGCTCGTCCAGATTGAAGGGCTTCACGAGATAGTCATCGGCGCCGGCGTTCAGTCCGTCGATACGATCCGAGATCTGATCGCGCGCGGTTAATATGATGACGGGCGTTTTCAGGCCCCTTTCGCGAAGACGGCGCAGAAACTCGACGCCGCTGCCATCCGGGAGCTGAAGATCGAGAAGGATCAGCCCGTAATCGACAGGTCGAGCGGCGGCGTCGGCATCGGCGAGATTTTGCACCCAGTCAACGGCATGATTGGCAGCGGCGACGTGATCCCGCACTGCTCCACCAATCATCCTGTCATCTTCAACCAGCAGAATTCGCACAGTTTTTTCCTCGGTGCCAGTTAGCTCGCAGTTCAACCTTCGGTCAAGCAAGGCTTGATCGACAAAGATGACAAGCAGATGGCACCCGGCTCCAGCTCCAAGCCAAAATAGGCTGTGCAATTTCTCAATGCACTCGACATTTGCCCGAATTCTGGTTTGATTTGGCGCGATGTACATCTTCCCGTCGGCGGTGGCCGCCCCTTTCAGCATGGTAGAGACTTGATGGTACGAAAATCCGAGACTTCGGGACGGCTGGATGATGCGGCGCGTGCGGGATGGCTCTACTACGTGGCGGGGCGAACGCAGGATGAGATTGCTTCCTCCATGGGGATTTCCCGGCAGTCGGCCCAACGGCTGGTGTCGCTCGCGGTCGCCGAACGGCTGATCAAGGTGCGGCTTGACCATCCGATCGCTGCCTGCCTCGAACTCGCCAATGCGGTGCGCAAGAAGTTCAACCTGAAGCATGTCGAGGTCGTCCCGAGCGATCCCGGTTCCAGTTCGGCGACGGTCGGCATCGCGGAGGCCGCCGCAGCGGAGATCGAGCGCTGGCTGAAGCGGCCGGATCCGATCGTGCTGGCGGTCGGCACAGGGAGAACGTTGAAGGCGGCGGTCGATCAACTGCCCGCCATCGAATGTCCCAACCATCGCATCGTATCGCTGACCGGCAACATCGCGCCCGATGGTTCGGCGGCCTACTACAACGTCATCTTCAGCATGGCCGACGCGGTGAAGGCGCGGCATTTCCCGATGCCGCTGCCGGTTCTCGTGACGTCGGCGGCGGAACGGGAAACCCTGCATGGCCAGCAGCTCGTTCGCTCGACACTCGAGATCAGCGCGCAGGCGGACGTGACGTTCGTCGGCATCGGCGAGCTCGGCATCGACGGCCCGCTTTGCGTCGACGGATTTCTCGAGAAAGACGAGATGATGGAGCTGATGCGCAACGGTGCCGTCGGCGAGATCTGCGGCTGGGTGTTCGACAGCGAGGGCAAGCTTCTCGACAACCCGATCAACGAGCGGGTAGCCTCGGCCTCGATTCCCTCACGCGAGTCGTCGACGGTCATCGGAATCGGCAAGGGAAAGCGCAAGTTCAAGGCGATCAAGGCTGCTGTAATAGGCCATCAGATCAACGCGCTGATCACCGATGAGGATACTGCCGAGTATTTGCTCAAGGCATGAGCAAATATTTATTTCTTTAAAATCAGCTAGATAACACCATTGTTCGCTGATGCAGCAACGAATGGTGATTGACATTCTTTGCCTGCGGGTGAGTAATTGCTCATGAGCAAAGCGAATGCTCGCACTCATCTTCTGGGAGGAAGATATGACATTGAGAACTCTCCTGCTGGGCGCCTGCTCAGCACTGGCGTTTGCCGGCATGGCTTCGGCCGAAACGTTGACCATCGCGACCGTGAACAACGGCGACATGATCCGGATGCAGAAGCTGACGGATGACTTCAAAGCAAAGAACCCCGGTATTGAACTCGAGTGGGTAACGCTCGAAGAAAACGTCCTGCGCCAAAAGGTTACGACCGACATCGCAACCAAGGGCGGTCAGTACGACGTTCTGACGATCGGTACCTATGAAGTTCCGATCTGGGCAAAGCAGGGTTGGCTGCTGCCACTCGACAATCTCGGCGCCAACTACGATACCGACGACCTGCTGCCGGCAATCCGCAGCGGCCTGACCACCGACGGCAAGCTCTACGCAGCGCCGTTCTACGGCGAAAGCTCGATGGTCATGTACCGCAAGGACCTGTTCGACGCCGCCGGCCTGAAGATGCCTGACGCGCCGACCTGGGATTTCATCGCGGATGCCGCGAAGAAGATCACCAACAAGGACAAGGAAATCTACGGCATCTGCCTGCGCGGCAAGGCTGGCTGGGGCGAAAACATGGCCTTCCTGACGGCTATGTCGAACTCCTTCGGCGCCCGCTGGTTCGACGAGCAGTGGAAGCCGCAGTTCGATCAGCCGGAGTGGAAGGACACGCTGAACTTCTACGTCAACCTGATGAAGGACGCCGGACCTCCCGGTGCTTCGTCGAACGGCTTCAACGAAAACCTGGCGCTGTTCCAGACCGGCAAGTGCGGCATGTGGATCGACGCGACCGTTGCTGCGTCCTTCGTCAGCAACCCGAAGGAATCGACCGTGGCTGACAAGGTCGGCTTCGCTCTGGCTCCGGACAAGGGCCTTGGCAAGCGCGGCAACTGGCTCTGGGCCTGGAACCTCGCCATCCCGGCAGGCTCGCAGAAGGTCGAAGCGGCCGAGAAGTTCGTCGCCTGGGCAACCAGCAAGGATTACACCAACCTGGTCGCCGAGAAGGAAGGCTGGCTGAATGCACCTCCCGGTACCCGCTCCTCGCTCTATGCGAACGCGGATTACCAGAAGGCGGCGCCTTTCGCGAAGATGACGCTCGACAGCATCAACGCGGCTGACCCGACAAAGCCGACCGTCAAGCCGGTCCCTTATGTCGGCGTCCAGTTTGTCGCCATTCCTGAATTCCAGGGCATCGGCACGGCCGTCGGACAGCAGTTCTCCGCAGCTCTTGCAGGACAGGTTTCTGTCGACCAGGCACTGCAGAGTGCGCAGCAGCTGACGACCCGCGAAATGACCAAGGCTGGTTATATCAAATAGGTAAAACCTCCTGAGAAGGCGGGGGAGTTGAGACCCCGCCCATCTGGGTCGCCGAATGCCCAAATTGCGTCGGCGCCCCTTTTTTCTTAGCTGCCCTGCAGCCGTCTGCCCTTTTGAAGAGGATCGGTCATCGCCATGGCAACGTTACACACCCGCTCCGCAGCGCGAATGATGATCGCACCGTCCGTTGTGCTTCTCTTCCTGTGGATGATCGTCCCGCTCGTGATGACGATCTATTTCTCATTGCTGAATTACAATCTGCTCAGCCCGGGCATGGAAACCTTCGTCGGTTTCCTGAACTACAAATATTTTCTGACCGACCCGGCCTTTATCGCCGCCTTGATCAACACGTTGCTGCTGGTGCTCGGCGTGCTCCTGATCACTGTCGTGGGCGGCATCGCGTTTGCGCTGCTCCTGAACCAGGATATCTACGGGCAGGGGATCGTTCGCATCCTGGTGATCGCACCCTTCTTCGTGATGCCGACGGTTGCGGCTCTGGTGTGGAAGAACATGTTCATGAACCCGGTCAACGGGCTCTTCGCACATCTCGCCAAGGCGCTTGGATTGCAACCCTTTGACTGGCTTGCCAACGCGCCGCTCTTCTCGATCATTCTGATCGTCGCGTGGCAGTGGCTGCCTTTCGCGACGCTGATCATGCTCACCGCCCTTCAGTCACTGGACGAAGAACAGCAGGAAGCTGCCGAAATGGACGGCGCCGGCGCGATCTCGAAATTCTTCTACATCATCCTGCCGCACATGGCCCGCGCCATCACGGTTGTGATTCTGATCCAGACGATCTTCCTGCTCTCCGTCTTTGCCGAAATCCTGGTGACGACGAACGGCGGGCCTGGCACGCAAAGCACCAACCTTACCTTCCTCGTCTATTCGCAGGCATTGCTGCAATTCGATATCGGCGGCGCCTCGGCGGGTGGTATCGTCGCGGTTATCCTTGCCAATATCGTTGCTATCTTCCTCGTGCGCCTTGTTGGCAAGAATCTGGAGGCTTAAGATGGCTAGAAAGGTCTCAACTCGACGCAAAATGGTCATGACGGCGGTCGCCTGGGCGCTCGGCATCCTGATCTTCTTCCCGATCCTCTGGACGTTCCTGACGAGCTTCAAGACGGAAGCGGATGCCATCGCCTCGCCGCCGCAGTTCCTGTTCTTCCACTGGACGACCGAGAGCTACGCGGAAGTGCAGAGCCGCTCGAACTACCTCAGTCACTTCATGAACTCGGTGATCATTTCCTTCGGTTCGACGCTGATCGGACTGATCATCGCGATCCCGGCCGCCTGGGCGATGGCGTTTTCGCCGACCAAGCGGACGAAGGACGTCTTGATGTGGATGCTGTCGACGAAGATGATGCCGCCGGTCGGGGCGCTCATCCCGATCTACCTGATGTTCAGAAATTTTGGCTTGCTCGACAGCCGCAGCGGTCTGGTGATCATTCTCACTTTGATCAACCTGCCGATCATAGTGTGGATGCTCTACACCTACTTCAAGGAAATCCCCGGCGAGATACTTGAGGCGGCCCGCATGGATGGTGCTTCGCTCTTCAAGGAGATCATCTACGTGCTTACGCCGATGGCGGTGCCGGGCATTGCATCGACGCTGCTTCTCAACATCATCCTTGCCTGGAACGAAGCCTTCTGGACTCTGAACCTCACTGCCTCGAAAGCAGCGCCACTGACGGCGTTCATCGCTTCCTATTCCAGCCCCGAAGGCCTGTTTTATGCCAAGCTTTCGGCAGCATCGACCATGGCGATCGCCCCGATCCTGATCCTCGGCTGGTTCTCGCAGAAACAACTCGTCCGCGGCCTGACCTTCGGCGCGGTGAAATAAGACACTACGGAGAGAAACATGGGCAGCATTACCCTTCAAAAAGTCTCGAAGGTCTTCGGCGAAGCCAAGGTCATCCCGTCGATCGACCTCGACATCAAGGACGGCGAGTTCGTCGTCTTCGTCGGGCCTTCGGGCTGTGGCAAGTCCACTCTGCTCAGGCTGATTGCGGGCCTCGAGGACGTGTCGGATGGCAAGATCGTGATCGACGGAAAGGATGCAACCGAGAAAGCCCCGTCAGAGCGCGGCCTTGCGATGGTGTTTCAGTCCTATGCGCTCTATCCGCACATGAGCGTGCGCAACAACATCGCCTTTCCGCTGAAGATGGCCAACGTCGACAAGGCCGAGATTGACAGAAAGGTCGCAGACGCCGCACGCGTCCTCAACCTCACCGACTATCTTGAGCGCAAGCCGCGCCAGCTCTCGGGCGGCCAGCGCCAGCGCGTCGCCATCGGCCGCGCGATTGTACGCCAGCCATCGGCGTTTCTGTTCGACGAACCGCTTTCGAACCTGGATGCCGCCCTTCGCGTCAACATGCGCCTGGAGATCAGCGAACTTCATCAGCAGCTGAAGACCACGATGATCTACGTCACCCACGACCAGGTGGAAGCCATGACCATGGCCGACAAGATCGTCGTGCTGAACCGTGGAAATATCGAACAGGTCGGCTCACCGCTTGAACTCTACCACAAGCCGCGAAACCTCTTCGTCGCGGGCTTTATCGGCTCGCCGAAGATGAACTTCGTCAAAAGCCAGTATGCCGCGCAATTCGGAGCGCACACGATCGGCGTGCGGCCGGAACATGTGCTGTTGTCGACCGAAAGCGGCGACTGGAAGGGCAAGGTCATGGTCGCCGAACATCTCGGCGCGGACACCTTCCTGCACGTGGATGTCGAGGGTATTGGTCATGTCACCGCGCGTGGCGGCGGCGATTTCCCGGCAAAGGCCGGCGATGTCGTCTATCTGACTCCCGACAAGACGCGGATCCACAAATTCAACGAGGGTGGTCTCACCATCTGAGAGCATTGCTGCCGGGTTGGGGACGAGAGCGCACGCCGGACAAAGCGCCCGGCGTACCGATGCCGGGATCTTAGCCGATCCCGAAGACCTTCAAGAGGACTGAAACATGACGTGCAAACTATCGTTGGCAACGCTTTCCGAGGTGGCAAAAACGGCCGCCGTACCGACCTACGAGCGGGCGTCGTTGAAGGCGGGCATCGTGCACTTCGGCGTGGGCAATTTCCACCGCGCCCACCAGGCGATCTATCTGGACGACCTGTTCAATCTGGGTCAGGATCATGACTGGGCGATCATCGGCGCGGGTATTCTCCCTTCCGACGCCGCAATGCGCGAGAAGCTCGCCGCCCAGGATTTCCTGACGACGGTCGTCGAGCAGGACAACAACAAGACTGCTGCGCGCGTTACGGCGCCGATGATCGACATCCTGCCGGTCGGTGACGCCAAGGCGATTATCGCCAAGCTTGCGGATCCAGCGATCCGCATCGTTTCGATGACGATTACCGAGGGCGGCTACTTCATCGACGCCTCGGGCAAATTCAATCCCGGTCATCCGGCGATCGCTGCGGACGGCCAGAATCCTGCCGAGCCGAAGACCGTCTTTGGCCTTGTCGTCGCCGGTCTCAAGGCGCGTAAGGAGAAGGGCATCGTGCCTTTCACCGTCATGTCCTGCGACAACATTCCCCACAACGGCGTCGTCACGTCGAATGCCGTCGTTGGCACGGCGCGTCTCTCCGATCCTGCCTTTGCCGACTGGATCAAGGCGAACGTCGCCTTCCCGAATGCCATGGTGGACCGCATCACGCCGGCAACGGGTCAGCGCGAAATCGACTTGTTGAAGGACGCCTTCGGCATCGAGGACAACTGGCCCGTCTATTGCGAAGAGTTCAAGCAGTGGGTGCTGGAAGACAAGTTTACGGCGGGGCGGCCGGCGCTTGAGAAGGTCGGCGTCACCTTCGTGCCCGATGTAACGCCCTACGAGCACATGAAGATCCGCATTCTGAACGGGGGACATGCGGCGATCGCCTATCCGGCAGCGCTGATGGATATCCATTTCGTGCACGACTCGATGGAGGATCCGTTGATCCGTGCCTTCCTCGCCAAACTTGAGAAGGATGAGATCATCCCGATCGTTCCGCCGGTCCCGGATACCTCGCTGACGGACTATTTCGCGCTGATCGAGCATCGGCTTCTCAATCCGAAGATTGCCGACACCATCCCGCGCCTGGCACAGGACGGATCGAACCGACAGCCGAAATTCATCCTGCCCTCTACGCTCGACAATCTGAACCAGGGGCGGGACGTGGTCGGGCTCGCGCTGGTTTCTGCTCTGTGGTGCCGCTATTTTGCCGGCAAGACGGACAGCGGCAAGGACATCGTCTTCAACGACGCCAGCGCCGATCGGCTGCATGCGGCCGCACTGAAGGCCAAGGACGATCCGATGGCGTTCCTCGTTTTCGACGACACCTTTGGCGAGGTGTCAAAATCCGAGCTGTTCCGAAAGCGCTTTGCCCACGCATTGAAAACCCTGTGGGAAAAGGGCACGCGTGAAACCCTGCAGCTTTATCTTGATAACAAGCTTGCTGTGTAAGGATCACTGGCGGCATTCCTGCCGCCGGCTTCCGCCTTATCCGGCGGATGCATCTTCCTGCACCAACTGCGATTGGGTCTGCCATGGCTGAGGCTGAAACACGGCTCGTCATCTTTGATTGCGACGGCGTGCTCGTCGATAGCGAACCGATATCGGTGAGCGTTCTCGTGAAGGCGATGAACGATCTCGATGTCCCGATTACCGAGGAAGAGGTCTATGGCCGTTTCCTCGGGCGAAGTCTCGCGACTGTCATCGAGACGATGAAGACCGAATACAACGTCCACCCGGGTCAGGAATTTCTTGAGCAAATCCGCACCGATCTCTACGCCCGGTTTCGCAGGGAGCTGAAGCCGATGGCCGGGATCGCCGAGACGATCGACACCCTCGGCATTCCCTGTTGCGTCGCCTCTTCCAGCCAAGTCGAGCGTATCCGCCTGTCGCTGACGGTCACCGGCCTGATCGACCGGCTGCCTGATATCTTCAGCGCAACCATGGTCAAGCATGGCAAGCCCGCGCCCGATCTCTTCCTGCATGCGGCGCACGAAATGAACGTAGAGCCCGCCAATTGCGTGGTCGTGGAGGACAGCCCCGCCGGGATCGAGGCGGCGAAGGCAGCGGGCATGAGGGTGTTTGCCTTCACGGGCGGATCACACGCCAATTTTTCCGGCTATCGCGCTGAACTTGACCGACTTTCTCCCGAAGCCGTGTTTGACGCCATGCCGGATTTAATACACCTTGTCCGCAAACATAAGCAGGACGGGATGCACCTTTAATGCCTCAGCATGTGGTTGCGGTTGATATCGGCACGGGCAGTGCGCGCGCCGGCGTCTTCGACGCTCGCGGCGCATTGCTGGGCAAGGCCGAACACCCGATCATCATGAACAGGCCGCGTGAAAACCACGCCGAGCATGACTCCGAAGACATCTGGTCGGCGGTCTGCATTGCCGTTCGCAAGGCGATGGAGCAATCAGGCGCGGCGCCAGCATCGGTGGGCGCGATCGGTTTCGATGCTACCTGTTCGCTCGTCGTGCGCGATGTCGACGGCAACCAGATCAGTGTTTCCACCGGCGGAGAGCGCCGTTTCGATACGATCGTCTGGCTCGATCACCGGGCGCTGAAGGAAGCCGATTTCTGCACGGCGACGGAACATCCCGTGCTGGAGCACTCCGGGCACTTCATGTCGCCGGAAATGGAAATGCCGAAGCTGATGTGGCTGAAGAAGAAGCTGCCCGGCACCTGGATGAACACCGGCTATCTGTTCGACCTCGCCGATTTCATGACCTGGAAAGCAACTGGCGCGCTCGCCCGCTCGCGCTGCACGCTGACGGCCAAGTGGAATTATCTCGCACATCTCGACAAAGGGTGGCGGAAGGATTTTCTCGAGCGGATTGGGCTCGATGACCTACTGGATCGCGGACGGCTGCCGGAGGAAACGGTGCCGGTCGGCAAGAGTGTCGGGACGCTGACGCAAGAGGTCGCCTCGGCGCTCGGGCTGACGACGGCGTGCCATGTTTCCTCAGGCATGATCGACGCCTATGCCGGGGCGCTGGGTGCGCTTGGCGGCGAGGCGCAGGATGCTCGCAGGCTGGAACGCCAATTGGCGCTGATCGCCGGCACCTCGAGCTGCATCGTTTCGTTCTCGCGCGAGCGCAAACCGAGCCACGGCATGTGGGGGCCGTATTACGAAGCCGTCTTTCCTGAATCCTGGCTTGTCGAGGCGGGGCAATCGGCAACGGGCGCGCTGCTCGATCATATCGTGCGGATGCACGCAGCCGGTGGCGAGCCAACGGCTACGCTGCATCAGAAGATCGTCGAGCGTATTGCGCAGCTTCGCGCCGAGGAGGGCGACGAGTTCGGTGCCCGCATCTTTATACTGCCGGATTTTCACGGCAACCGCTCGCCACTCGCCGATCCGCATGCCGTCGGCAGCATCAGCGGCCTGACGCTCGACACGTCGTTCGACGGACTCTGCGCGCTCTATTGGCGCGCAGCAGTCGCGATCGCGCTCGGGATCCGTCACATCCTCGAGCGGATGAAGGAATATGGCTATGTGCCTGACACCCTGCATGTCGCAGGCGGCCATGTGAAAAATCCGGTGCTGATGGAGCTCTATTCCGATGCAACCGGCTGCAGGGTCGTTGTGCCGAAGATGAACGAGGCGGTGCTCCTCGGTACGGCGATGGCCGCTTCCGTGGCGTGCGGTCTCTATCGAGATCTCGCAGAAGCAGGGGCGGCCATGTACTCCGGTGGCGAAGAGCGATTGCCGGATACAGCCAAGCAGGCATTTTATGACCGGGATTATCGCCGGCTGCTTGCCATGTATCGCCACCGCGCGGAACTGGAAGCGATGGAGTAGGCGCCTAATCCTGGAAGACTCTACCGGTTTCCGCCGTCTCCAAGCATGCTGCCGAATTCAGCCATGCGACGGGTGCGGGCGCCTGCTTCTTCGCCGGCCGCAGTGACAACGTCTTCCGACAGACAGTCGAGGAGGACCATCAGCGGCGGCAGGTTGTCTTCGTCATCGGATCGGGCAGGCGGAAGGGCGAGTACGATATTGGCCTGATCCGGAATCCAGTTGGTGCCTTGTGCTGTAATCAAGATAACCTTGTATCCATAGCGCCGTGCCGTCCGGGCCAGCAGCCGGGCTTTGCCAAAGCGCCGGCTGTCGATCACGATCAGCAAGGCGTCATTGCCATCGAGCCGTGCGAAGAGTTCGGCGAAGCGGCTGCCCGTTCCATCAAGCGCGTGGACGCCGTCGCGCGCATGGGTCAATCGCTGAGCAAAGTGGGACGCGAAGCCGGAAAGATGAGCATGCGAGGCGACAAGAACCTCATGAGCGGATGATATCATCGACACGGCTTCATTCCAGAGGGGCTGGCCCGTCAAATGGTAGATATGGTGCAGCGCCTGGATCTGCTCGGAGACCAGTACCGCGAGCGGCTTGCCGGCGGAAGCGTCGGCCTGCAGCTGGGTGAGCGATGCCTGCATCTGCATTGGCGAAATGGTGGTTGTTTCGCGGATATGGACCTTGACGCTGTCGAGCCCCTGATAGCCGAGCGCGCGTAGAAAGCGGCCCACCGTCATGGGGCTCAGATCCAGCCGATCGGCAACCGACGCGGCTGTTTCGAACGGCAGGTCGTTCAGATGCTCGGAGAAATATTTCGCGATTCGTCGTTCGGCCGGCGTGCCGGACTTGGCATACTGGCGGAGCTTCTGAACAAAATCTTCCACGTTGGCCCGTCCCGATCTTCCCGAAAGCATTTCTCGGATACGCATGGCCAACGCTTGTCGTTTGCAACTATTCCGGAAGCTGCGTTTCAGGATCAAGCAATCATAGTTGATAAATTACTATATAGTAACATAGATTTTCCGACAAGTTTTGGGCTAGTCATCCGAGTTTGTTTCAGCCTTGCCGTTCAAAGTTCGGATTCCTACATGGTTGTTGCAACCGGAGACCTCGGAATGATCTTTCAGGCGGCCCGCCTATCTCTCATCAATCTTTTCGCGCCAGAGACGCGGTCAGTGTTCTGGAAGGTCCTGGGATTGACCCTCCTGTTGCTCGTCGGGCTTTGGCTGGCGCTGCGCAGTGCGTTCATATCGTACGTCTTCCCGTGGATTGCCAGTTTCTTTCCCGCCATGCCGGACTGGGCAGGGTGGCTCGGCTTCGTGTTTGCGATCGCAGCCAGCCTCGGCCTTGCACTTGGCCTGGCGCTTTTGCTGTCACCGGTGACGGCATTGGTTGCCGGCCTGTTTCTCGACGATGTGGCCGAGGTGATTGAAAGACGGGATTATCCCTCGGATCAGTCTGGAACGGCGATGCCGCTCGGTCCGGCGCTCACAAGCTCGATCAAGCTTCTTGGCGTGGTTATCCTCGGCAACATCGTGGCGCTTTTTCTGCTGTTCGTGCCGGGCGTCAACATAATCGCGTTCTTCCTCGTCAACGGCTACCTGCTCGGCCGCGAATTCTTCGAGTTTGCTGCAATGCGGTTTCGTTCGCCGCAGGAGGCACGATCGTTTCGGGCCAAACATGCGGCGACGGTGTTCCTTGCGGGGCTTGTTATTGCGGGCTTCCTTGCCATCCCGATCGTCAATCTGCTGACGCCGCTTTTCGCCGCTGGATTGATGGTGCACCTGCACAAGCTGGTTTCGCGCGGGGACGCGGGCTTTCGCGGGTAGGGCCAAATCGGTAGCGCCGCGATCTGCCGCAGACTTACTCGACGGCCTCTCCAACCACTTGGCGCGGTAGCTCGACCAGCGGCGCCGGCACGTCGCAGCTCTTTTCCGGCGACTTGCAGATATCGGCGATGACGCAGCGCTCGCATTCCGGCTTGCGTGCCTTGCAGGTATAGCGGCCATGCAGGATCAGCCAGTGGTGGGCATGATAGAGATAGTGCTTCGGTACCACCTTCATCAGCCGCTCCTCGACCTCGTCGGGCGTCTTTCCCGGCGCCAGCTTGATTCGGTTGGCGATGCGGAAAATGTGTGTGTCCACCGCCATCGTCGCCTGATCGAAAGCCATGGAGAGCACGACATTGGCGGTCTTGCGGCCGACACCGGGGAGCATCACCAGCTCGTCACGCGTTTGCGGCACAGCGCCGCCGAATTTCTCGACCAGCATCTGTGAGAGAGCGATGACGTTCTTCGCCTTGTTGCGGTAGAGGCCGATCGTCTTGATGTAGTCGCGCACCCGCTCCTCGCCGAGTGCCAGCATCTTTTCGGGCGTGTCGGCAACCCTGAAGAGTGCGCGTGTCGCCTTGTTGACGCCGGCATCCGTCGCCTGGGCGGAGAGGGCTACAGCGACGACGAGCGTGAACGGGTTCGTGTGTTCCAGTTCGCCTTTCGGCTCCGGCCGCTGGATGGAGAAGCGACGGAATATCTCCTCGCGCTCGGTTTCGGAATAGGCAGAACGGACCGTTGCCGGCTTCTTCTGGCGAACGATCACTTTTGAGTTCTGCGACGATGTGACGGCGGATTTGAGTTTCGGAGTTGGCATGGAAAACCTATACTTGCCAGCCATGATGGAAAGCAACGCCGATAAAGCCGACGAACAACCTGTTTTTGCCGCCGAGCTTTTTCCTTACCGGTCGCTTGGCCGCAAGGGTTTCAAGGTGTTGCTGCTTTTGACCGGCGCAGTGTGCGGCCTGTATGGCATGTTCTTCGTCGTGACGGGCGCCTGGCCGATCGGCTTCTTCTTCGGGCTTGATTTTCTGCTCCTCTACGGCGCCTTCTGGCTGAACTATCGGTCTGGCCGCGCGCGGGAGGAAGTGACCGTGTCGCGTACGGATATTTCCGTCCGCAAGTTCGCGCCCTCCGGTCGGATGATCGAGCATCACTTCAATCCCTTCTGGACGCGCTTCTTCGTTCGCAGACATCAGGAGATAGGCATTCTTTCCATGTATATTTCCGGCGAAGGAAGGGGCACGGATATCGGCTCCTTCCTCAATCCCGATGATCGCGAGAGCTTCGCTAAGGCCTTCAAGGGGGCGCTTGCCACCGTCAAGCAACGGATTTGACCGGCACGCAAGAATCGGGTGGCTTGCGAGAGGTCACTTGACTATCTCCTTGGTACAAGGAGAAAGATCATGAATATGGTAGCCAAGCTGAACAAAGACATCACGCCTGATGGCTCTGATTACGAGACCGTGCGCCAGGTGATCGAACTCATCACCGAGGACTATCGCGATCAGCCGTCGTTGGAGACGATCGCAGCGCGGCTCAATCAGTCGCCGACGCAGTTGCAGAAGACGTTTACGCGGTGGGCCGGCCTGTCTCCGAAGGCTTTCCTGCAGGCAGTCACGCTCGACCACGCGAAGCGGCTTCTACGCGAGGAAGCTATGCCCCTTCTGGAGACCTCGATCGAGGTCGGGCTGTCCGGTCCCAGCCGCCTGCACGATCTCTTCGTCACGCATGAGGCGATGTCGCCCGGCGAATGGAAGGCCAAAGGCGGTGGGTTGACGATCCGCTACGGCTTCCATCCTTCACCCTTTGGGGTTGCGCTTGTGATGGCGACGGACCGTGGCCTCGCGGGGCTTGCTTTCAGCAATTACGGTGACGAGGCCGCGTGTCTCGATGATATGACATGCCGCTGGCCGAATGCGACCTATGTCGAGGATATCGAAGCGACGGCACCTTACGCAACGCGGATCTTCGAGCCGGGCCGCTGGACATCGGACCAGCCGCTGCGTGTCGTGCTGATCGGCACCGATTTCCAGGTGCAGGTGTGGGAAAGCCTGCTGAAGATCCCCTTCGGCAAGGCTGTCACCTACAGCGACATCGCCCACGATATCGGCCGACCGACAGCGATGCGCGCGGTTGGTGCGGCGGTCGGCGCCAATCCGATTTCCTTCGTGGTTCCCTGCCATCGCGCGCTCGGCAAAAGCGGGGCGTTGACGGGGTACCATTGGGGCCTGACGCGCAAGCGGGCCATGCTCGGCTGGGAGGCGGCGCACGCCTGATCGCGGCGACGCATCGATCCAACCTGTGGATACGCTTCCTCCCTCGGGAGTCCTGCCATCAAAAACTCAGGAATCACCTGCTTGATTCCATGGCTGGGACTCGAGGAGGCGGAAATGAACCCTGGAGAAAAGCCATGCAAGGTCGTCGGCATTGCCGTTGGCCTGCTTGCGATGTCGCTGGTTCCGGCCTGGGCGGGCTGCAAATCGGCGATGAGTAGCCCGGAATGGCCGGAGGTGGCGCGCGCGATATCGACCGCGCAGTTATGCGAACAGCTTCCCGTGGGACCCAATCGAACCAGCAGCTTCAAGGTTGTGTCTGCAGATGTCTGTTCTACGGGGGACAGTCTCGCATCCATCAGGGCGACGGCGCTATTGACCTGCGAAACTGGCGACAATTCGCTCTTCCAGATGGCGCCGGTGGAAGGCAAGGTTGTTGCCACCGTCGCCCTTGATGTGGGTGCATGCAGGATCACGGACACCCATCTAGAAATCGATGGCGAGATCGGAAGTCTTTTATCGGCACTGCCGGATACCCAGGATTTCGGGCGCAACTGGGCGCAATCGCAACTGTCGCATCTGTGCCAGCTGCGATAGCGGATGCTGGCTAAACGCCGCTAAGCCGCCTCTGCCAGGCCCAGCAGAGCCTTGGCGGCACCCTCGTCCGTGATCAGCGTGTTACAGCCGATCCGCTTGATGGTGGCACGGATTGCGACCGCGCGATGCGCGCCGCCGGATGACAGCACGATGTGCTTGGCCCTCTTCAATGTGTCGAGATCCACGGACATGACGCGGCTGTTGATCGAGTGATCGATCGTGTTGCCGTCCTTGTCGAGGAAGTTGAACATCGTGTCGCAGACGCAGCCGGCGTCGATCAGCTGCTGCAGCTCGGCCTTCGAGATCCACCCTTCCGACAGGGAGGTAGAGTGCGGGCCGATGTCGCCACAGCTGACGATCGCGAGATCCAGCGTTTCCGCCAGCCGATAGATCGTGTCCAGGCCACATTTCTCGATGAGGTTCCGCTTCGTTTCCGTCGAATCCACCAGAAGCGGGGCAAGGAACATATAGCATTCGGCGCCGAGCTGGCTCGCGAGGCGCCAGGTGTAGTCGATCGGGTTCGTCTGGTGGACGGCGACGACACCTCCGAGGAGGGAGACGACCTTGCAATTGTCGCGGCGGGGCGGCCGGAAGCTTGAGAGCGAAGCCGTCATGGTTCGGCCCCAGCCGACGCCGATTGTGTAGTCGTCTGGAATGGCCTCGGAGAGGAACTGTCCCAACGCAAGGCCAACGCTTTTTGCCAACGAGTTGGCGTCAGGCTGCGCCGGCGCCGGCACGACGATCGCTTCGTCGAGGCCATAGGCGCGCTCGAGTTTTACCGAAAGTTCGACGCAATCGCCGATCGAGTCGTTGATCCAAATCTGCACTTCGCTGCGCTTCATCGCCTCGTCGAGCAGGCGGATCACGGTCGTGCGGCTGATGCCGAGCTGTTCGGCGACATCCTTCTGCGTCAGTCCCTGATTGTAATAGAGCCAAGCCGCACGCAACCTAAGGGAGGATGCTTCGGAATAAGCCGTATGCGTGCCACGTTTGAGCTTGACCACATCTCCTCCGGAGCGAATTGCGCCCTAGATCTATCATCAAGCCAGGACAGGTTCGTTGTTCCGCCGATAATGACGGGTGTGACACTTATGTCAATTGAAATGCACAAATGTCCTTGACATATCTGGCGGGGAATAGTGATAGTCGCCGCCAAGAAGTCGCATCCGTGCGACCGAGGAGGTAATGTGCAGGTAAGCGGGACGTCCCATCGGCACTTGGCGGCCGAGGCGTGACGCCGTTTCGCGGGGATGACGCGACCGCTGCTTACACAGGCGGCTCGCAGACTGCCCATTCGTAGATTATTTGCCGGGCGAAGTTCGCATCGGCGCGCAGCTCAAGTCAAAAGGACCAGTAACCATGACATCCAAGCTTGACCACCTCCGCGAGATTACCACGGTCGTTGCCGATACCGGTGACATCGAGGCTGTTGCCCGTCTGAAGCCCGTCGATTGCACGACGAACCCAAGCATCGTGCTGAAGGCACTCGGTACGCCGATGTTCGCAGATACCGTCAAGGAAGCTGTTGCCTGGGGCAAGAAGCAGGGCGGCAATCCGGAGGCCGTTTCCGCCGCCGTTGCCGATCGCCTGGCGATCTCCGTCGGTGCTGCGCTCGTGAAGCTCGTTCCGGGCCGCGTGTCAACCGAAGTCGATGCGGACCTTTCCTTCGATACCGAAGCGTCGCTTGCCAAGGCCCGTTCGATCATCGCTGCCTACAAGGAACGCGGCATCGAGCGTGACCGCATCCTCATCAAGCTGGCTTCGACCTGGGAGGGCATTCGCGCCGCCGAAATCCTGCAGAAGGAAGGCATCGACTGCAACCTGACGCTCCTGTTCTCCAAGGCCCAGGCGGTTGCCTGCGCGGACGCCAAGGTGTTCCTGATTTCGCCGTTCGTTGGCCGCATCCTCGACTGGTACAAGAAGTCGACTGGCAAGGAATTCACGCCTGAGGAAGATCCGGGCGTCATCTCCGTCCGCGACATCTACAACTACTACAAGGCCAACGACATCAAGACGATCGTCATGGGTGCCTCGTTCCGCAGCGCCGGCGAAATCGAAGCCTTGGCCGGTTGCGATCGCCTGACGATTGCGCCGAACCTGCTCGACGAACTCTCCAACGATCAGGGCAAGCTCGAGCGCAAGCTGTCGCCTGATGTGACGAAGCCTGCCCCGAAGATCACCGTCGACGAAAAGATCTTCCGCTGGATGATGAACGAAGACGCGATGGCGACCGAAAAGCTCGCCGAAGGCATCCGTGCCTTCGCCAAGGACCTCGGTACGCTTCGCAGCAACGTTCAGAAAGAACTGCAGCTCGCAGCTGCTTAAGGCTTACGAGCGCTCCAACCAAGAAGGGCGGTGCCATCGGTGCCGCCCTTTTTCGTGTCATATCGACCAGATGCGCTTGGCGTTGGCCTGATAGAGCTTGTCGCGCTCTTCCGGGCTGCAGCCCGAGGTCAGCGCATGGGTGGCAGCGACCCAGGGTGCCAGCCCGCCGCCGAGCGTGCAAACGGGCCAGTCGCTGCCCCAGACGACGCGATCCCAACCGAAGCTGCCGATCGTATGTTCGACATACGGGCGGAGGCTCTCGACCGACCAGTTTTCGAGATCCCCATAGGCGATGACGCCTGAAATCTTTGCCGTCACGTTCGAGCGGCGGGAGAATTCCGTGATGCCCTTGCGCCAGACGTCGCTCATCCCATCCTTGATCGGCGGGTTGGCGCAATGGTCGAGAATGAAGCGAACATCCGGGCAGTGATCGACCAGCGCGAGGATGGTCTCGAATTGATGCGGGAAGACACAGAGATCGAACGTCATGCGGGTGACGGAGAGGCGCTTGATGTTCTCGCGAAACAGCGGTCGGGCGGCTGTGTCGTCGGGGGCCACGTGGAGGACGCGGCGGAAGCCTTTGACGAAGGGATCGGCAGCCGATCGCTCCAGATAGGCCGCGAAACGATCCTCCTCCGGCCGGCAGGCGGCGATGACGCCACGCACAAGACTGCCCTGGCGGCGGCTGACTTCCCTGACGTAATTCGTCTCGTCGTCGATGCGCGCCGGTGCAACGTCCACTTCCATGTGCAGCACATTGGAGATGCCGCAGCGTAGCGCATCGCGCGCATAGTCTTCATAGAGATTGTCACGATTAAGATCACCCGCGCCGGAGAGCCAGGGATAGTCGAGCGCCTGCCGGTCGACGATGTGCAGGTGTGTGTCGAAGAGCATGCGGTTCCTCCCATTCATGCCATGCTGTTTGCCGCAAGCTGCGGCGGCGGCGCCGACTGGCTTTTCAGCCACCAGATTTTTCATGCCCGGCCACACAAGATCAACTAGGCTTCCGGCGCAAACCTCGCTCCATCAGGTTGACGCCAATCTGAATATATTGTTTGCATATGAATGAATGCGCCGCAAGCGCCGGAATTTGGGAGGATGTATGAGCCACGGTCTGGAAGGCAAGAAAGTCGTCATCACGGCGGCAGGTCAGGGTATCGGTCGAGCAAGCGCTGAGCGCTTCATTTCACTCGGCGCGCATGTCTATGCGACCGATATCAACGAAAACACGCTTTCCACCCTGGAAGGCGCCGAGAAGCATGTCCTCAATGCGCTCGATGGCGACGCAGTCCGTGCCTTCGCAGCCACGATCGGCCCGATCGACGTTCTCTTCAATTGCGCAGGCTACGTTCATGCAGGCTCGATCCTCGAATGCGAGGAGAAGGACTGGGACTTTTCCTTTAACCTGAATGCCAAGGCGATGTATACGACCTGCCGTACCTTCCTTCCCGGGATGCTGGAGAAGGGGAAGGGGTCGATCGTCAACATGGCTTCGGTCGCCTCCAGTGTGAAGGGCGTTCCCAATCGCTTTGCCTACAGTGCATCGAAGGCAGCCGTGATTGGCCTCACCAAGTCGATTGCCGCCGACTTTGTTGCCAAGGGTATCCGCGCCAATGCGATCTGCCCCGGTACCGTGGACAGCCCGTCGCTGCACGAGCGCTTGCGTGCGACCGGCGACTACGAAAAGGCACTGAAGGATTTCATCGCCCGCCAGCCGATGGGTCGCATCGCCACACCCGAGGAGATCGCCGCTCTGGTGACCTATCTTGCCGGTGACGAGGCAGGCTTCACGACGGGCCAGATCCATGTCGTCGATGGCGGCTGGACCGGCTAAAGCCATATTGCTCCTGCCGCCATCAAACTGATATCAAAGGCAATCTTGCAGCGGTAGGATTGTGACGGCGGCAGACGCTGGGCGCCGGGAAAGTCAGGTCATGGAGCAACTACGCAGACACATGGTGTTCGTCGTCGCCGTGACCGCTGGACTCGTGACTTTCCTGCTGCTCACCAGCCGCGAGGTCAATCCGCAGAACCTGATTTTTGGCTGGAACGCCGGCGCCATCGTCTTTACGGCGCTCACCTGGCGCCGAATGCTGCGCGCGACCGTCGCTAGCATCCGCGAGAGAGCTGAGGATCTCGACCTTTCAGACGTCTTCCTGATGGCGCTGTCTATTTTGGCGGCGCTCGCCAGCATTGCCGGTATCGCGCTGGAACTTCATGCAGCCAAGGGGGCTGACGCAAGCGAGGCGCTCGCACGATCGCTTGGTGCAATCGCCACGATCCTGATCTCCTGGGCATTCCTGCACACCTTGTTCACGGTGCACTACGCACATCGCTTCTATGGCGGAGAGGCCAAGGGGGAAGGGCTGAAGTTTCCGGAAGGCAATGACGAGCCTATTTATTGGGACTTCCTCTACTACTCCTTCACGATCGGCGTTGCCTCACAGACGGCCGACGTTGCGACGACATCGGTCACCATGCGCAAGCTGACGCTCCTGCATTCCATCCTCTCATTCCTGTTCAATACGACGATCCTGGCCCTTGCCATCAATGTCGGAGCAAGTCTGCTCTAACGCCTTTGGCTGCGTGGAGGGACACACGGATTTGATGTATGAAGCAATCTCATCCCCCAGAGGTTGCCGTGATGGAAGCATTGCCGTGTGAGAGATTGTTGGTCCTTGCCGGCTGTGACGATGCCCGCTTGCGTGATCTCGAGCGCCTAGAGATCATTGGTCCTGGATACACAGGCTATGCCGCAAGCGATGTCAGCCGGCTCCGATTGATAGTTGCCCTGCAGGAAGCCGGCATCAGCCTCGATGTGCTGGCGGAAGGTCTGAGGCGGCGGATCTTTACTCTGGAGTTCGCCAATCAGCTGATGTTCGAGCCCGTAGCGATGACCGAGGCGTTGTTTCGGCCGAGGTGGCGGCAGGGCAACTGGATCTCGACGAGCTGAATGGCATAAGGGCATGCGCCAGCTTGCCGCCGCTTTCAGCGGATCAACCGCTTCGCGAGGACGATGCGGAATTTATCTGGCTGTTGGCGGAGTGCAGGCAGCTTGGTGCCTCCGTTGTCGGGATGGAGCGGGTGCTGCGCGTTTTCGGTCAGTCGGTTCGCCGCTGTGTCGACACGATGCGCGACCTCTTCCGCGGCGAGGTCGAAGAGCCGATGCTGAATGCGGGCCTTAGCTACCATCATCTTTTCGAGGTTGCCGCCACCAAGCGCTTGGCACTACAGCGGATCGGCTTCCGGATGCTGTTCCTGCTGCAGCGGCGGATGCTGGAGGAGGCGGTGTTCGACAATATCGTCGGAAGGCTGCAGGATGCCCTGCGCGAACACGGGCTGGAGCCTGGCGACGAGGACAGCCTGCCGGCCGTGGCCCCGACCTTTCCGGCTTCACGGGCTTGACGCGTGAGATTGGCGATGTGTCTGCCGCCGAGAAGGCCGCCCGTTTTGAAGCAATCGCCCAACGGCTTTCATGCGCGTTCGACGGACGTATCGTCAAGCCACTGGGCGACGGCGTCATGATGCTGTTTCCGGATGCAGCCTCGGCGGTGCAAGCATCGCTATCGCTGGTGGAGCAGAGCCGTTTGGATGAGTTGCCGCCTGTGCGGGTCGGTGTAGCGACGGGGCAGGTTGTGCCTCGTGACGGGGATATTTTCGGCCGGACGGTCAATCTCGCGGCGCGCGTTTCGGCCGTTGCCGGGCCGTCCCAAACACTTGTCTGCCTCAATACGCGTGCTGCCGCGGAAGCGGCAGCACGCGGTCTTGCCTTCCAGGGTCTGGGAGCTGTTTCCCTGAAAGGCTTCAAGGACTCGGTGCCTCTCTTTGCCGCCCAACGCGCGGCGGCAGGTTAAAGCACCGCATTGCCGGCCATCAGCGCCAGAATCAGGAAGATCAGGAAGATCACCAGCGCGATGCCGAAGAGAACGCGAGCAATCGTTGCCGTTGCGGCCGAGATGCCGGAGAAGCCGAAGAAACCGGCAATCAGCGAAATAACGAAGAATATGAGAGCCCATCTAAGCATGGATTTTTTCCTTTTTGCTCATCGTTTAGATGACGCAGGGCGAGGAAATTTGTTCCATATTTTACGCAACCGGTGGGCGCAGCCCGCAGCGGTAGCTGAAAGCGTTGGCGACGCCCCTGGGGAGCGCCGCCGGCCGGATTGCCATGTTACATCAGGCCCAGTTGCTTGTAGAAGCCAAGGGCGTCGTAGTAGTCCGACTGCTGCTTGATCACGTTGTTCTCAATGACGAAGACCGAGGCACCGTCGAAGGAGAAGGACTTGTCGGTTGCCTTGGTCCCATCGGCCCAAGGACCGCTGTTCTTCCCTGAGAAGGTCCACTCGAAGGAAACCTTGTTTCCGCTGACGATCGGATCACCCCGCATCTCCCATTTCAGATCCGGCGCAGCGGTCATGAAGTTGTCGATCACGGCCGCCTTGGCCTCGGCCTTGCCGACGGTCGGCTTGCCAACCGATGCGTCGTAGTAGCTGATCTTGTCATCGAAATAGGAAGCGGCCTTGCCGGCATCGTGGGCGTTCCATGCGGCCAGGTACTGTTGAACGACCTCAACCGGCGTCTGATCGGCCGCATAGACCGGCATGGCCGAAAGCGTCGAGGCGAGACAGATGCCACCGAAGGCGGCAAGAATGGTACGGCGTTTCATTTCGACTCCCCTTTTGTTGCATGTTCTTGTTTGCAGGTTACGGCCCGGCCGCGCGGGATCAACCGTGGTTGATCATTACGTGCCGGACGGCGGTGTAGTCCTCCAGTGCGTAGACGGACATGTCCTTGCCATAGCCTGATTGCTTCAGGCCGCCATGCGGCATTTCGTTGGTGAGCATGAAGTGTGTGTTGATCCAGGTGCAGCCATATTGCAGGCGGGCGGCAGTTTTCATGCCGCGGCTGATGTCCTTGGTCCAGACCGACGAAGCGAGGCCGTAGTCGCTGTCGTTCGCCCAGGTGACGGCATCCTCGACATCGGTGAAGCGGGTGACGGAAACGACCGGACCGAAAACCTCGCGGCGAACGATCTCGTCATCCTGCGTGGCGCCGGCGACGACCGTCGGCGTGTAGAAAAAGCCCTTGTCGCCGGAGGTCTTGCCACCGGTGGTGATTTCCATGTGCTTGTGTTCGGACGCGCGGGCGACGAAGCTTTCGACGCGGTCGCGCTGGCGCTTGGAGATCAGTGGGCCGATCTCGTTCTCGGTGTCGTCGGCCTGATTGAACTTGATCGAGGAGACGGCTGAGGAGAGGTCGGCGACGAATCTGTCGTAGACCTTCGCATCGGCGTAGATGCGGCAGGCGGCGGTGCAGTCCTGGCCGGCATTGTAGTAGCCGAAGGTCCGGATGCCCGCGACAACAGCGTCGATGTCGGCGTCGTCGAAGACGATGACCGGCGCCTTGCCGCCGAGTTCCAGGTGGGTGCGCTTCACGGTCTTGGCGGCTGCCTGCAGAACTTTCTTGCCGGTAGCGACGTCGCCTGTGATCGAGACCATCGAAATCTTCGGATGATTGATCAGGGCATTGCCGACGCTCTCGCCGCGGCCGAGGATGACGTTGACGACGCCTTCCGGCAGGATATCGGCAAGCAGCTTCGCCATCTTAAGTGCGGTGAGCGGCGTCTGTTCGGAGGGCTTGAAGACGACGGTGTTGCCGCCGGCGATTGCCGGAGCCAGCTTCCAGGCCATCATCATCAGCGGATAGTTCCACGGCGCGATGGAGCCGATGATACCGACCGGATCGCGGCGGATCATTGATGTATGACCAGGCAGGTATTCGCCGGCGACGGGGCCGTGCAGATTGCGGACGGCGCCTGCAAAGAAGCGGTAGCAATCGACGATTGCCGGGATTTCGTCGTTCAACACGGCATTGATCGGCTTGCCGCAGTTCAGGGCTTCCAGCGCGGCAAACCCCTCGGCGTCCTTCTCGATCGCATCGGCGATCTTGAGGAGGTAGCTGGAGCGTTGGCCCGGTGTCGTCTGCGACCAGTCCTGGAATGCGGATTCTGCGGCGTCGACGGCAGCGTCGATCTGGGCAAGCGAGGCTTCCGGCAGGTCAAGCACGGTCTCGCCCGTCTTCGGGTTCAGGATGTGCTCTTCCGTTTCCGTGCCCGCTTCGAAACGGGACCCAATCAGCATCGCGGTGTCCATGATGTTCTCCCTTAATTATTTGCCGGCTCCGGCGACCTGGTCGCCGTCGCGAGTGAGGTAGTAGGCTGCCAGGATCGGCAGGAAAGTGACGAGCACGACGACCATCGCGACCACATTGGTGACCGGGCGTTGGCGTGGGCGGATGAGTTCTTCGAGCATCCAGATCGGCAGCGTCGATTGCTGGCCGCCGGTGAAGGTGGTGACGATGACTTCGTCGAAGGACAGCGCGAAGGCGAGCATGCCGCCGGCCAGAAGCGCGGTCCCGATGTTCGGCAGGATGACGTGGCGGAAGGTCTGGAAACCGTCGGCGCCTAGATCCATCGATGCCTCGATCAGTGAACCCGAGGTGCGGCGGAAGCGGGCGACGGCGTTGTTGTAGACGACAACGACGCAGAAGGTCGCGTGACCGAGCACGATCGTCCAGACCGAAAATGGAATGTCGAACAGGCTGAAGGCCGAGCGCAGTGCAATGCCGGTGATGATGCCGGGCAGCGCGATCGGTAGGATGACGAGGAGCGAGATTGCTTCACGGCCGAAGAACTTCGTCTGGCTTACTGCGGCTGCGCAGAGCGTGCCGAGCACCAGCGCGATCGCGGTGGCGATGCAGGCGACCTGCACGGAGAGGCCGAGCGCTGACCAGACATCCGGGCGGTTCCACGCGATGGCGAGCCATTGCGTCGTCAGTCCCGGTGGCGGCCATTGATAGCTCTTCTCTTCCGTCGTGAAGGCATAGACGAAGATCAAGAGGATCGGCAGGTGTAGGAAGAGCAGGCCACCGGCTGCGGCGATCTTTAGAAGCAGCGGTGAACGCTGGGAACGGTCAGAGCGCATCGAAGGCCCCCTGTTTCTTGGCCAGCCAGAGATAAACGGCCATGATGACGATCGGGACGACGGAGAAGGCGGCCGCGAGCGGGACGTTGCCCGCGGTGCCCTGCTGGGCATAGACCGCCTGGCCGATGAAGAGGCGCGACGAACCGATGATCTGCGGGATGATGTAGTCGCCTAATGTCAGCGAGAAGGTGAAGATCGAGCCGGCGACGATACCGGGCAGCGCCAGCGGGAAAAGTACGGTGCGGAAGGTCTGGCTCGGTGTGGCGCCGAGATCGGACGACGCCTCGATCAGGTTGCCTGGGACGCGTTCGAGTGCTGCCTGTGTCGGCAGGATCATGTAGGGCAGCCAGACATAGACGAAGACGACAAACGTACCGAGATAGCTGACCGACAGCGAATTGCCACCGACAACGGGCAGGTTGAGGATGCCGTCGAGCAGCCAGGACAGGTGCAGCTTCTCGAAGATCCAGGTGAGGATGCCTTCCTTCGCGAGGATGAGTTTCCAGGCGTAGATCTTCACGAGATAGCTCGACCACAGCGGCAGCATGACACCGAGGTAGAACAGCGCCTTCCATTTGCCCTGCGCATAGCGAGCAGCGTAGTAGGCGATGGGAAAGGCGACGACGGCAGAAGCCAGTGTCACCAGCGCCGCCATGATGATGGTGCGGATGATGATGTCAAAATTCGTCGGGCTGAGGAGTTGCGCATAGGTCGCAAGCGTGAACTCGTAATTCACCAGGCCCGAGAAATCATCGATCGAGAAGAAGCTCTGCAGGAGCAGCGCGATCAGTGAGCCGATGTAGATGATGCCGAGCCACAGGAGCGGCGGCGTCAGCATCAGGAAGAGCAGCAGTCTAGGATGGCGCCAGAAGGCGTCCGAGAGCTGTCCGAAGAAACCGCCGCGACCGGGAAGGATCGAGGTCTCGCGCAGTTCCGCCGGTTTGGTGAGGGCAAGCGCTGTCATGCTGCGTCATCCATGTAATGCACGTCGACGGGCTGCCAGACGAGGCGGACGCTTGTGCCGACATCCGGCACGTTGGCGCCGGCCGGCAGCATGACGTGCAGGCGGGTGCCGCGGATATCGACCGAGAGGCGGGTTGCCGCGCCGAGGAAGCTTGCATGCTCCACACGCGCCTCAACGCCTTCGCCGGCGACGTGGATCGCTTCCGGACGCAGGCTCGCCCAGCGCTTCTCGCCGCCGAGCGCGGTCATCATATCGGGCGCAATGACATTGGAGGAGCCGACGAAATCCGCGACGAAGCGCGTCTTCGGGCGCCGATAGATGTCGTGCGGCGTACCTTCCTGGACGATGCCGCCGTTGTTGAAGACGGCGACGCGGTCGGCCATCGACAGGGCCTCGCCCTGGTCGTGGGTGACGAAGATGAAGGTGATGCCGAGCGCGCGCTGCAGGCTCTTCAATTCCTCCTGCATCTGCTCGCGCAGCTTCAGGTCGAGCGCGCCGAGCGGTTCGTCGAGGAGAAGGACTTTCGGCTTGTTGACGAGGGCGCGGGCGAGCGCCACACGCTGCCGCTGGCCGCCGGAGAGCTGTCCGGGTTTGCGCGCGCCGTAACCGGGAAGCTTCACAAGCTCCAGCGCCTGCTCGGCGGCTTTGGTGCGCTCTGGCCTACCGACACCCTTGACCATCAGCCCGTAGGCGACGTTGTCGAGGATGTTGAGATGCGGGAAGAGCGCGTAGTCCTGGAAGACGGTGTTGACGTTGCGGCGATAGGGCGGGATGCCTTCGGCGGTCTCACCGAAGATTTCGATGTGGCCGCCCGTCGGCTGCTCGAAGCCTGCGATCAGGCGCAGGCAGGTTGTCTTGCCGGAGCCGGAAGGGCCAAGCATGGCGAAGAACTCGCCGGGCGCGATTTCGAGATCGACGCTGTCGACGGCGCGGACCGGCCCGAAATGGCGCGAGACCTGTTGGAAACGGACGGCGGGAATCATTGTAAAACTCCGGGATGTTGCGTCTTTCATCTTCCCAGCGGGAAGGATGCGGCCCAAGGGGCCCCGACGAGGGGACAATTCGGCGTTCCGTCGTTGCCCCCAGCGCTCGGACGTTTCGCTCTTGTCTTCATTGTCCCCTCGCCTTGCCCTCAGCGGGCGCCTTCTCCGCTTGCGGAGAAGGAGAGGTTGTGCGGGCGGATTATCGTCCGCCGATCACACCGATATAGTCGGAGACCCAACGGTGATACGGTACGCACTCGCCCTGCGTTGCGCATTTGGCCGTCGGCGTTCTCCAGAACTTGATCTTGTCGAAGTGATCATAACCGTTCGTTGAGCAACCCTCGTCGGTCAGCAGCTCGTTGCCCTTGCAGGCAGCGGGAACGGAAGGAACGGCGCCGAACCAGGCAGCGGCATCGCCCTGGACCTTGGCCTGCAGCGAATGCTCCATCCACATGTAGGCGCAATTCGGGTGTTCGCTGTCGACATGCAGCATGGTCGTGTCAGCCCAGCCGGTGGCCCCTTCTTCCGGGAAGGTGGAGGCGATCTTCTGTTTGTCGGCTTGCATCAGGTTGACCTGGAACGGCCAGGAACCGGAGGCCACGACGCCTTCGTTCTTGAAGTCGTCGATCTGGATCATCGCGTCGTGCCAGTAGCGGGAGACGAGCTTGCGCTGGCCGCGCAGCAGGTCGAGCGCCGCCTTGTACTGGTCTTCGTTCAGTTCATAGGGATCCTTGATGCCGAGTTCCGGCTTGTGCGCCATCAGGTAGAGAGCGGCATCGGCAACGTAGATCGGACCATCATAGGCCTGAACACGGCCCTTGTTGGACTTGCCGTCGGGAAGGGTTTCTTCCTCGAAAACGACCTTCCAGCTGGTCGGTGCCTTATCCTTGAAGGCATCGGTGTTATACATCAGCACGTTCGGCCCCCAGAGATAGGGAACGCCGTAGTGGACGTCTTTGACCGTGTACCATGCGCCTTTCTGCAGGCGCGGATCGACGTTCTTGAAGCTCGGGATGAGATCGGTGTTGATCGGCTGGACACGCTTGCCTGCGATCAGGCGAAGCGACGCGTCGCCGGAGGCCGTGACGAGGTCGAATCCGCCTTCGTTCATCAGCGAGACCATTTCGTCGGAGGTCGCCGCCGTCTTGACCGACACTTTGCAGCCGGTTTCCTTTTCGAAGCCGGTGACCCAGTCGTAGCTCTTGTCGCTTTCACCGCGTTCGATGTAGCCCGCCCAGGCTACGATGCTGACAGCACCTTCGCCCTTGCCAAGCGCCTTCAGCGGTTCGGCTGCGGCAACCTGCGTCACGAAGCTCACGCTCGCGAGGGCAGCAGTGCACGATTTCAGAAGATATTTCATCTGATGTCTCCCGGTTGTTGCCACTTTTCGTGGCGTTATGTTCCCGGTTGAAAGGTGCGCTGAATTTTCCGGTTTCGCAAATTCATTTATCAGAAAGGCGATATCGGAATATCCGATATCGTCCGAAGGATCACCGGGGCCGGCCGGATCGCAGGGCTTCTGCGATGCCCACGAAGTCGCGCGCCGCTTGCGGCAAACTCGAGCCCTTTCGCCAGACCATGCCGACCTGGACGACCGGAAGGGAGCCGGACACGTCACGGCTCTCGATTCGGTCGCCTTCCAGCGACCAGGGGCGATAGACCAGGTCGGGCAATAGCGCCACGCCGGCACCGGTCGCGACCAGACTGCGTACCGCTTCCACCGAGCGCGTGCGGAAGGCGACATGCGGCCGTGCGCCAAGCGCCGACAGCAGCTTGCCGGTGTTTTCCTCGATTTCGTCGACGGTCAGCATGATCAGCGGTTCGCGAGCGATGTCCGCCACGGAAATGATGTCGGCGGAAACGAGTGGATGGCCCATGGGCAACCACAACCGGTAAGGTGACGTCTCCAGGATCTCTGCCTGCAGGGCCATGCGGTCGCGCAGGTTGGAAATGACCATGACGGCCACATCCAGTTCGCCGCCGACCAGCAGGTGCTCGAGATAGCCGCCATTGTCTTCGATTGCGCTGACTTCGACGCCCGGGCAGGCGCGGCGATAGCGGGCCAGGAGGTCGGAGAGCACATAGCCGGCGACGAGCGAGGTGACGCCGATGTTGAGTTTGCCGGAGATCTCGTTCTGCTTGCCGGAAAAGCTGGTGCGCGCATCCGTCACGCTTGCCAGGATTTTCGTCGCATGGCGAAGGAACTGATGGCCATTGTGGGTGATCGTCAGGCCGCGTGGATGACGCTCGAAAAGCTCGACGCCGAGGTCGGTTTCAAGCTCCTTGAGGGCCTCCGTGACCGACGATTGCGAGATCGAAAGGTTCTGCGCGGCGCGCGTTACAGAGCCCTGCTCGGCGACGGCAACGAAGTACTGGATCTGGCGAAGCGTGAAGGCCATCAGCCGTTAGAGCATGGCCGTGAGGACATTGGCAAGCATAGGGAAAGCTTGGACCTTTTTTGGTGTTAATCCCATACTGATGCAAACTTAGAGCCCGCGTTTAAGTATTCGGAAACGTCATTTCTCTAGCGTCGAAACCACTCGTATTGCGTTGGAGCTTGTTAATGGCGGAGCAGTTGGCGTGAAGGCCCTACTGCGCATCTTCCGGCCTTCCCGGAAATTGGTGTTTATCATCGCTGGCGTCGCCCTTCTCGGGGGCGTCTCCGGCGGTGCCGCGCTTTTTATCGGCAAGGATAGGCTCCTTGGCCCTTCCGCAGAGACGATGAACGGCCTCTCCTGCACCGACGTCAATCTCGTCACCATCAAGAAGCAGAACCGCGTCTGGATCCGTAAATATATCAAGACCGAGCCGACCGATGGCATGACTCGCGTCAAGACCGCGCTTCGCGTCGCCAAGACGATCTACGATGCGCAGAGGCCCGATCTCGTGCAAGTCGTCGTTCTCGATACCAACGGACCGACGCTGCGCTCGGATATTCGCGGCAGGGCGATCGGCGCTGACGTCGTCTATATTCCGCATCCCGATCCCGTCCTCGAAAGCACGGAAGCCAAGACCTACACCGCCCGTTACTATGACGGGGAGGCGGCGGACAACGGGCTGTTCTTCGGCGAACGCGTCGATCTACCCGAGGACGAGATAACCGCGATGAACGCGTCCTTCAGGGACTATTCGGACTGTATCGATCCCATCGCCGTTGCCGCTACCAAGGGCGGCGAAGGAGAGGGCAAGAAAACTGCGAAGACAGCAGAGGCAAAGGAAGTAAAGCCCGCGGAAGGCGGCGAACATGGCTCCGCACCTGCCAAAGAGCCTGCTGCGCCGGAAGCCGCGCCCGGAGCCGGCCACTAACCCTTTCCAACAAAAAAGGCGGCGAGCCCAACGGGTCGCCGCCTTTTTCTATTCCAGGTAAGCCGGCTCAGTCGGCCTTGCTGCGTCGAGCCGGGAAGAGGATGACGTCGCGGATCGATGGGGCGTTGGTGAGCAGCATGATCAGGCGGTCGACGCCGATCCCGAGACCGCCGGCGGGCGGCATGCCCTGGTCGATCGCATCGAGGAATTCGTCGTCCAGCTGCTTTTCCTTTTCGCCGCGGGCGTGCGCCTGCTCCAGCTGCTCGACCATGCGGCGGCGCTGCTCTTCCGGATCGTTGAGTTCCGAGAAGGCGTTGCCGAGTTCCCAGGCGTTGCAGTAGGTCTCGAAGCGTTCGACAAGGCGCGGCTCGCCTGGCACTTCCTTGGCGAAGGGCGAGATGTCCTTCGGAAAGTGGGTGACGTGTGATGGCTGAATGAGCGTGGCCTCAACCTTTTCTTCGAAGATGAAGGCAAGGCATTCGCCCCAGGTCCAGTCCTTCTCGACTTCGAAGCCGGCGGCCTTGGCAGYCGCGCGGGCTTCCTCGTCGGTCTTCATGGCGAGGAAGTCGATACCGGTCACTTCCTTGACGGCGTCTGGCATCGGCACGCGCTTGAACGGCCCCTTGAAGGAGATCGTCTTGTCGCCGAAGGGGAATTCCGTCGTGCCGTGGATCGACAGTGCCAGGCTTTCGAACAGCCGCTCCACGAGGTCCATGATGTCCTCGTAGTCGGCATAGGCCCAGTAGCACTCCATCATCGTGAATTCAGGATTGTGCCGGGTCGAGACGCCTTCGTTGCGGAAGTTGCGGTTGATCTCGAATACCTTGTCGGTAAGGCCGGAGACCAACGTCCGCTTCAGGTACAGTTCCGGCGCGATGCGCAGGTACATGTCGAGCTTCAGCGTGTTGTGATGCGTCTTGAACGGCTCGGCGGTGGCGCCGCCATAGACCGAGTGCAACATCGGCGTTTCGACTTCCATGAAGCCGTCGTTTTCCATGAAGCGGCGGATGCCGGACACGATCTTCGAACGCTGCTGGAAGCGGAGCTTCGATTCCTCGTTGGTCATGATGTCGAGGTGGCGCTTGCGATAGCGGATCTCGACGTCGGAAACGCCGTGCCACTTCTCCGGCATCGGGAGCAGCGACTTCGTCAGCATGGTGATTTCGCGAGCGTTGATCGACAGCTCGCCGCGCTTCGTGCGGCGCACCGTGCCGGTCACGCCGATGATATCGCCGATATCGATCATGCCAAGCATGTTGCGGGCTTCTTCCGGCGTCACGTCCTTGTGGCTGAAGATCTGGATCTTGCCCGAGGCGTCATGGATATCCATGAACATGCCGGAGTTGCGCGAGGAATAGACGCGACCGGCAACGGTCACGACATCCTGCGTCTCGACGTCGGATTCGAGGTCCTTGTACTTCTCCGCCAGTTCGGCATTGGTCATGGTCCGGTGGAAATGCGCCGGATAGACCTCGCCGATCTGTTCGCGCAGCAGCTTCAGCTTCTGGGCGCGGACCTCGGTCGCGTCGGAGGAAAGGGTCGCTGTTTCGGTCTTTTCAGTCATGATGCAAACGTCCGGTTCAGTTCTTCGGGCCGACGAGGGAGGCAACTGCCTGGGCGGCCAGTTTCAGCCGCTGACGCACGACGGAACGGCCGAGGATCGCCATCGAGTCGAAGAGCGGCAGCGAGCGCGACGAGCCTGATACTGCGACGAAGAGCGGGGCCACGACGACCTTCAGCTTCTTGCCCATGCGGTCGGCAATGGCGCGTAGCTCGGCTTCGATCGTCTCGACGTTCCATTCGAGGATCTTTTCGAGATCCGGCTGGACGGTGTTGAGGATCTCGAGGATCTCTTCCGGCGGTGACTTGATCTTGGCGAAGGCCGACGGGTCAACGCCGAGGTCGGACTTCAGCAGGAAGCCTGCGAGGTCAGGTAGTTCGCCGAGCTTGGAAATGCGCGACTGCGACAGGCGCAGGCCCGCCTTCAGGCGATCGTTCTCCATCGCCCAGTCGAGCACGCGGGCCTGGAACTCCTCTTCGGATAGCTTCTCACGAATCCAGCGGCCGTTCAGCCAGTCGAGCTTCTGGATGTCGAAGATGGCGCCGGCCTTCGAAAGGTTTTCGGGATCGAACTTCTCGGAAAGCTCGTCCATATCAAGCAACTCTTCGCCTTCGGCGATCTGCACGAAGAACAGGCCGAGGAAGTTCATCAGCGCTTCCGGGATATAGCCGAGAGCGGAGTAGTAGGAGATTGACGTCGGGTTCTTGCGCTTCGAGAGCTTCGATTTGTCGGCATTGCGCATCAGCGACAGATGCATGAACACCGGCTGCTCCCAACCGAAGTAGCGGTAAAGCAGGATGTGCTTCGGCACGGATGCCAGCCATTCTTCGCCGCGCGCGACATGGGTGATTCGCATCAGATGGTCGTCGATGACGTTTGCCATGTGATAGGTCGGCATGCCGTCGCCCTTGATCAGGACCTGCATGTCAACGGAATCCCACGGAATGCTGACATCGCCATAGACGCCGTCGGTGAAGTCGCAGGAGCCCTCGGTCGGGATCTTCATGCGGATCACGGAGCCTTCGCCGGCGGCCATCTTCGCGGAGACCTCTTCGGCCGAGTACTTCAGGCAGAGGCCGTCATACTTCGGCGCCTTGCCGGCGGCGCGCTGCTCTTCGCGCATCTTCTCCAGACGCTCAGGCGTGCAAAAACAGCGGAATGCATGCCCCTTGTCCAGCAGCTCCTGGCCGTATGGGGTGTAGATGTCCTTGCGGTCGGACTGACGGTACGGGCCGTAGGGGCCACCGATGTCAGGACCTTCCTTCCATTCGAGGCCGCACCATTTCAGCGCGTCCAACACCTTGGTCTCGAATTCCGGGGTCGAGCGCGTCGCATCGGTGTCTTCGATGCGCAGAATGAACTCGCCGCCGTTCTTCTTGGCGAAAAGGTAGTTGAAGAGAGCGATGTAAGCAGTGCCGACATGCGGCTCGCCGGTCGGCGAGGGAGCAATGCGGACGCGGACGCCGGAAGCTGTCATTTTATGTGCCCGTCAAATGAATGCCGGACGGCTTGCCTGAGAAAGCGACGTTCGGCCGGAAAGAATGCAGATAACTGGATCAGGAAACCGGCCGGAAAAGGGCACTGCCCCCGTTCATCCGCCGATTGCCCATTTGGCTGGCCTTAAGGCCATATTCGACCGCGCGCGTCAAGGAAAATGGGCGATCGCATCAATGGACAGGCCAGACGTAGAGCAGGACAGGTACGCTGACGAGGACGATGACGAATGACAGCGGCAGGCCGAGGCGGGGGTAATCGCTGAAACGATAGCCGCCGGGACCGAAGACCAGCGTGTTGCATTGGTGGCCGATCGGSGTCAGGAAATCGCAGCCAGCGCCGATGGCGACCCCCATCAAAAAGGCCTCCGGTCTATAGCCGAGCGTGTGGGCAAAGCTCGCCGCAATTGGCGCCATGACCAGAACCGTTGCCGCATTGTTGAGGAACGGCGTTACCGCCATGGCGGTGATGACGATCAAAGTCAGCGCGCCGAAGGGCGGCATCTGGGCGGCGAAGTGCCCCAGCCACCCGGCAATCAGATCGCTTCCGCCGGTCGTTCGCAATGTGTCGGAGACGGGGATCAGCGCGGCAAGCATGATGAGGATCGGGCCGTCCACCGCCTTGTAGACCTCGGCAAGGGGGATGGCCCGAAAAACGACCATCGCCAGCGCGGCGCAGAAGAAGGCGACCGAAACCGGAACCATTCCGGCCGCCGTCATCCCCATCGCTGTCGCAAGGATCAGCAGCGGTACGTAAGCTCTGCGCGGCGTGCCGAGCATGATTTCGCGCTGCGCCAATGGGAGACAGGAGAATTCCTGCAGGAAGCCCGGCAGGTTTCGACGGCTGCCTTGCAGCACAAGAACATCGCCGGCGCGCAGGGTGACTTCGCTCAACCGTTCGGTCAGCCTGTGCCCGTGCCGGCTGACCGCAAGCAGGTTGATGCGCCGGCGGTTCCAGAGCGAGAGCTGGCGCGCGGACCACCCGATCAGCATGGACTCGGAGGAGACCACTGCTTCGATCGAAGTCACGTCGCCCTCCGTCTTTGCTTCGGGGATCGGTTTGCCTGAAAGTTTGAGTTTGGCGTTGGAAACGACGCGATCCAGGGCTTCAGGACGCCCTTCCAGCAGAATCGTGTCGCCCGGCTTCAGGAGAACGTCGGGGAACGGCGCGAGGCGCGAATGCCCGCGCAGGATCGCGGTTGCGACCACTTCTCCATCGCCGAGCTGCAGGAGCTCGTTGAGCTTTTTGCCTTCGAAGCCGGAGCCTTCGACCACCGTTGCTTCGGAGAAATAGTTCTTCAAATCCAACGCTTCCTCAAGCGATGGGTTCTCGTTCTGCCGTTCGGGAACTAGCCAGTGGAAAAGGATCAAGAAGACAATGCCAACCAGAGCAAGCGTCGCGCCGACGGGTGTGAAGTCGAACATCGTAAAAGGCGTCCCGGTGATTTCGCCGCGAAGCCGCGAGACCACGATGTTTGGTGAGGTGCCGATCTGCGTCATCAACCCGCCGAGTAGCGCGGCAAAGCTCATCGGCATCAGGTAAAGCGACGGAGACCTCCCGCTTTTTCGGGCAAATTGGAAGGCGACTGGAATCATGATCGCAAGCGCGCCGATGTTCTTGATGAAGGCCGACAGAAGCGCGACGACAATGAGCAGCAGCGCGAGCTGCGCATGCAGCTTGGTCAGGTTCGGAAAGAAGCGCTTGATCGTTGTATCGACGATCCCCGAGCGCGCCACGCCGGCGCTGACGATGAGGGCGCTGCCGACGATGATCACGATGTCGTCGCTGAAGCCCGAAAATGCCCGGTTGAAAGGCACGATACCGACGCAGATGGCCAGCACGAGAGCGCAACAGGCAACCAGGTCATAGCGAAACCGATCCCAGATGAAGACTGCCATCATCAGGCCGATGAGCCCGAAGGCGAGGATCTGCTGCGTTGTCATGCGATTCCAGCAACTTGAGGTTGGCACCGGCGAGTGCCCCGCCGTACCGATAACTGTAAGCTCCGCTGGACTAATCAATGCCGCGCCGCGGGCAAAGTTCCTAACGCCGCCCGTCGAGGATACGGATCGTTTCAGTGAGGATTTCGTCCGAGAGGGCAGGGTCATCGACGGCGCGCGCCATGACGAGGGCTCCGACGAGGCTTGAGAGATCTGCTATGGCCTTGCCGCGATCGACCGTTTGCCCCTGCTGCGCCTGGATCTGTTCGACCTGCTCGATGCGTGCGCGAACGTAGTCGGTGATCCCGCCGCGCTGCCCCTTGGGGAGGCGGGCGATTTCCGGGCCAAGAGCCGCAACCGTGCAGCCGCTGTCCGCCGCATCTCGATGAGCCCTCGATAGATAATTCTTCGCCAACGCACCGAGCGTGGCGTAGGCGGGTTCGGAACGTAGGCTTTCCAAAAGGGCGTGGCTGACGGCTTCCGCGGCAAGGTCGCCCTTCGATTTGAAGTGGCCGTAGAAACCACCATGCGTCAATCCGGCGCCCTTCATTACTTCGTCGACGCCGACAGCATGAATTCCTTTCTCTCGAAAGAGCCGACCGGCCGTGTCGATGATCCGTTGGCGGTTCTGGTTCGCCTGTTCCTTTGTTGGGCGCATTTGAGGCTCTCATCATTTGTTCTTGACAAATTATATGACGTCCGTCATTTAAATGCAAATGAATGACGATCGTCATTTAAAATTGACCAAGGAAGCAAGGAAGGCAATGACAATGCGCTATAGGATTTTCGGCCGAACCGGACTTCGTGTCTCCAGCCTGGCACTTGGCACAGGCAATTTCGGGACGGGCTGGGGTTACGGTTCCAGTGGCGAGGAGGCCAAGGTGGTCTTCGATGGCTACCGCAACGCCGGCGGCAACTTCATCGACACGGCCGACCAGTATCAATTCGGCCAGTCGGAAACGATGGTCGGCGAGTTCATCGCGAGCGACCGCGATGACATGGTCGTCGCGACGAAGTTCTCGCTCGGTGATCGTCACGCGGCCGGCCTCCAGCGTACAGGCAACAGCCGCAAGGCCATGGTTCAGTCGGTCGAGGCAAGCCTGAAGCGGCTCGGCACCGATCGGATCGATCTTCTTTGGGCGCACATGCCGGATGCCGTGACGCCGATCGACGAGATCATGCGAGGTTTCGATGATCTCGTCCGCTCGGGCAAGATCCTCTATGCCGGACTTTCCGACTTCCCGGCTTGGCGCATGGCGACTGGTGCCACGCTTGCCGAGCTTCGTGGCTGGGCGCCACTGTCGGCTCTGCAGCTGGAGTACAGCCTCGTCGAGCGTACGTCCGAGCGCGAGCTGCTGCCGATGGCGGCGGCCTTTGGCCTTGGTACTGTCGGCTGGTCGCCGCTCGGTGGCGGGCTGCTGACCGGTAAGTACCGCAAGGGCGAAACTGGCCGCCAGCAGGGGCTCGGCGTCGTCATTCACTCCGAAAGCGATGCGCGCAAGACGGCAACGGTCGATACAGTTTTGGCAATCGCCGAGGAAACCGGCGTGCCGGCCGGCCAGATCGCCATCGCCTGGGTGCTGCACAAGGGCACGCTGCCGATCATCGGGCCGCGAACGGCTGAGCAGCTTGCCGACAACCTTGCCGCGCTGGACGTGAAGCTTAGTGAGGAGCAGGTTCGGCGCCTCGATGACGCGAGCGCGATATCGCTCGGCTTTCCCCACGATGTGGTCTCCCAGAGCCGCAACACGCTGGCCGGTGCAAAGGCCGACCTCATCGACTGGCCGACGATTGCGGTTCGCTAACTGTGATGCCGTGGCCACACCGCGTCGCTCCTTCCAGGACGGCGCGGTGCTTCGCAGTTGCTATTGTTGAAGCTCGGCAAGCGCCCTGCGAAGTGGTGTGTCGGAGATCTGGATCCAGCCCGAGAATGGAATATCCATATCCAGCACGATGAAGATCGATAGCGATATCAGGAGCGCGGAGATGGTGAACATCAGCACGACAATGATGTTTCTTGGCGCGCGATAGCCGAAGCTCGCAAAGATCAATGTCAGCCACGCCGTCAGCATGCTTATGAGCGGCCTTGGGATGACGCCTTCCGACTGTTCCACGATGACCCAGCGCTGCTCGACGATCCGTTGATATTGCTGGCGAGCGTCGTTCCACAACACCACATGGCCCGGGTCGGAAGGCACGATCAGTGCCAGACTGTCTCCGACGGCGTTGAGGGCAATCTCGCTTGTGCGGTCGCTTTTGACCAGCGGATCCGGCGCGGCGCGTGCCGGATTGGTGAGAGCCTTTTCGACGTAGTTCTCCAGACGCTTGCGAGTTTCCGTGGCCTCGAGGCCATAGGTCCGCAAGGTCCGGTCGAGAAGGATGATCTGGGTTGCGAACGCGTGAACGTTCTTGTCGATCTCGCCGAAAGTGTTCTTCGAGGAATTGATCATCAGGCCGAAGACCAGCGATGTCATGACGACGAAGATGTTGGCGACGAGCCGAACGACGGTGTTGGTCTCGTCCTGCCGGTGATGCACAGGCAGCTTTGAATAGGTCAGCATCGTTCCGATCGAGGCTGTCATGAGCAAAGCAAAGACAACGGCCGCCACCAGCGATTCCAGTGCCATCTTTCGTTGCGCCCTCCCGTGCTCTCGACGGCAAACTAGCTGTTTTAATTGATTTTGTCAGTGGACCGGATCTGCCCGCTGGACAAACGCTCCGTTGGGTATAGCTTCCGCGGCGGAATTCATGGTGGAGATAGCGATGACGGATCTTTTGAACATACCGGTGAAGCTGGCCGATGGTCGCGAGACAACGCTGAACGATCACCGCGGCCAGGTGATTTTGGTCGTCAATGTCGCCTCCAAATGCGGCCTCACCGTTCAATATGAAGGGCTTGAGAAGCTCTATGAGGACAAGCGAGAGCGCGGCTTCGTGATTGCCGCCTTTCCGGCAAACAATTTCAAGGGGCAGGAGCCGGGTACGGATGCCGAGATCGTCGAGTTCTGCACGCTGACCTATGACGTGAAGTTTCCGATCTTCTCGAAGATCTCCGTCAAGGGCGGGGACAAGCATCCGCTCTACCAGAACCTGACGGCGGCTGCCGGGACTGCCGTCGGCGAAGGTCCGATGCGGGAGCGGCTGCGCAGCAATGGCCTGGCGACCGACGATAAGAGTGAAATTCTCTGGAACTTCGAAAAGTTCCTGATCGGTCGCGATGGCAAGATCGTGGCGCGGTTTGCGCCTGACGTGACGGCAGATGACCAGCGACTGGTTTCGGCCATCGACAAGGAACTTTCAAAGACCGCCTAAGGCCGGCTATTAAGCCGGAGCGACTGCTGCGCCGTTCAGAAACAGGTTGGCGCACATTTTCGCCCGGGCCGCGATCTCCTCAATCCCCGGCGCCGGCTGCTGGCGCAGCATGGCGGCGCGCTGGGGCTCCATGGCCATCATGCCGCGCAGCATGCCGCAGGCCGCATGCGGGTCTTCGAGAGCGATGACGCCGCGATCAACCTGCTTGCGCAGCCACCCCTCCATCAGCGCATTCGTTCGGACGATGGCTTTTTCGTAGAAGGAAGCGGAGATCTCCGGGAAGCGGTCGGACTCGCCGATCACAAGCCGCATCATCGTGATTGTGTCGTCCGAAAGCGTCAGCATGCCGTAAGCCATCAGCATCCGCTCCAGTCCCTGGCGAAGATCGGCCGCGGCAAGCGTAGTCGGGTCGAGAGCCAGCAAAAAGCGTCCAATGCGATCGGTGATTAGGTCGGAAAAGAGGTCGGCTTTCGTCGGGAACAGCCTGTAGAGCGTCTTCGTCGAGACGCCCGCTTCCTGCGCAATATCCGCGATGCACGCCGTTGCATATCCGTTCGCGTGAAACTGCTTGTTGGCAGCCTCGATGATGACGCTCCTGGTGTCCTCGTCGCACCGCGCCTGCGGTCTGCCGCGCGGCCTTCTCTCGATCTTGTGATTTTGGACCATCTGTATTTTCCAAATTCAAGTTGACATCCATTTTATAGAGCATATTTTGGAAAACGTCAATTTTCCATTTTGTGCATCAGAGGCTGCATCGCTTGCGACGGCGGCCATGATCCGGAGAAAACAATGACCGCCCAGAAGCTGCATGCTCTGAACAACAACGCCGATCCAACCGCCGTAGCGGTCGCAGAGGTGATCCCGGAAACGCTTGAAGCGAGCAAGCCGCCGCACGCGGAGGCGCCACGCGCTGCCGCTGACGTGCCGCAAGCCCGCAAGCGAGCCGGCCGGTCGCTCCTGCTTGGCGCAGCCGCCCTCGCGATCGTGGCCGCGGGTGCCTACTACGGACACGATTACTGGACGGTCGGTCGCTTCCACGTGTCGACCGACGACGCCTATGTGAAGGCGGACAACAGTGCGATCGCGCCGAAGGTTTCCGGCTACATCGCCCGGGTACTCGTCAACGACAACGAGACCGTCAAGGCGGGTCAGCCGCTTGCGCGTATCGATGATCGCGACTTCCGAGCCGCGCTCGACCAGGCGAAGGCCGACGTTGCCGCCGCGGCGGCGACGCTGAATGCGAAGGAGGCGGCCCTCCAGATCCAGCAATCGACGATCGCCGCCGCCCGCGCCACGGTCGAGGTCGACAAGGCCAACGAGACGTTCGCCGAGCAGAACAACAAGCGCTATTCGAGCCTGGCCACCAACGGTTACGCCCCGGTCCAGACCGCGCAGCAGGCCGCCTCGCAGATCGCGGCAGCACAGGCGACCATCGTGCGCGACAGCGCCGCCCTCGATGCAGCCGTAAAGCAGGTCGATCTTCTGAATGCCGAGCTTGCCCAGGCAAAGGCTGCGCTCACCCGCAGCCAGGCGCTTGAGCGCCAGGCCGAACTCAATCTCTCCTATGCCACGATTGTGGCGCCGGTCGATGGCTCCGTTGGCAACCGTACACTGCGCGTTGGCCAGTACGTCCAGGCAGGCACGCAGCTGATGTCGGTCGTTCCCACCAGCGCGGCCTATATCGTTGCGAACTACAAGGAAACGCAGCTGACCGACGTGCATGCCGGCCAGCCTGTCGAGATCGAAGTCGATACGTTCCCGGGCCGCACTTATCACGGTCACGTCGACAGCATCGCACCGGCCAGCGGCCAGGAATTCGCGCTGCTGCCGCCGGACAACGCCACCGGCAACTTCACGAAGGTCGTTCAGCGTATCCCGGTCAAGATCGTGCTCGACGGCAATGGAGCGGCAGCCGGCGATCTTCGCCCCGGCATGTCGGTGCAGCCAAGCATCAACACCAAGGCCGCCGATGCGGCCGATGGGGCCTGACCGGAGAGGATGAGGGTGGTGCCATGTCTACCACAACTGCAACCGTTGCCCCTGTCTCCCAGCCGGGCGCCAGCGTAAAGGATTGGATTGCCGTACTTGCCGGGATGATCGGCGCGTTCATGGCAATCCTCAACATCCAGATCACCAACGCCTCGCTCCTCGATATCGAGGGCGGCATCGGCACCGGCGTTGACAACGGCGCCTGGATCTCGACGTCGTATCTGATCGGTGAGATCGTCGTCATTCCGCTGACGGCGTATTTCAGCAGCGTCTTTTCCTTCCGCCGCTACATTCTCGTCAATTCGGTTCTCTTCCCGATCTTTTCGATCGCCTGTGCCTTCGCCCACGATCTCGGCACGATGATTCTGCTGCGTGGCCTGCAGGGATTTGCCGGCGGTGTCCTCATCCCCATGGCGTTCACCATGGTGCTTACCAAGCTGCCCAAGTTTCAGCAGCCTCGCGGCCTCGCACTCTTTGCCCTGTCCGTCACCTTTGCCCCGGCCATTGGCCCGACGATCGGCGGCTATCTCACGGAGAACTA
The DNA here is from genome assembly GCF_056394785.1 of Rhizobium sp. 10N414. NCBI lineage: Bacteria > Pseudomonadati > Pseudomonadota > Alphaproteobacteria > Hyphomicrobiales > Rhizobiaceae > Rhizobium > Rhizobium sp. 10N414. The sequence continues at coordinate 84,365 of NZ_JBFTIN010000013.1, forward strand.
CGGCTGGCAGACGATTTTCTTCATCAACGCGCTCCCGAGCGCCATCATGGCCGCTGCGCTTGCCCTGACGCTCGAGAAGCAGCCGATGCAGCTCCACCTGCTGAAGGAAGGTGACTGGGCCGGCATTGTTACCATGGCGATCGGCCTTTCCGCCCTGCAGACGGTGCTCGAGGAGGGAAACAAGGAGGACTGGTTCTCCTCGCCTTTCATCGTCAAGCTCAGCATCGTGGCGTTCGTCTTCCTCGCTGCCTTCATCTGGATCGAACTGACGGTTCAAAAGCCCCTGGTGAAGCTCAGTCTCCTGAAGCAGCGCAACTTCGGCATTGGCGTTGCCGTCAATGTGCTCGTCGGCGTCGCGCTGTTCGGGACCGTCTACATCCTGCCGCAGTATCTGGGACAGGTGCAGCGTTACAATGCCGAGCAGATCGGCAATGTCCTGGCCTGGACCGGCCTGCCGCAGCTGCTGCTCATTCCCCTCGTTCCGCTGCTGATGAAGCGCTTCGACGCCCGCTATATCGGTTTCCTCGGCATTTCGATCTTCGCGATCAGCTGCTTCATGAACATCACGCTGTCAGCGAACAACGCCGGTGATCAGTTCTGGATTCCGAACATCGTGCGGGCGATCGGCCAGGCCCTGGTCCTGACCCCGATCACCGCAATCACGACCGCTGGTATTGCTGCGTCGGATGCGGCGGCTGCCTCGGGCCTGACGAACATGCTGCGCAACCTCGGCGGCGCGGTCGGCACGGCGTCGCTTGGCACGATCCTGACCGAGCGCGAGCAGTTCCATTCGAATATCATCGGGCAGTCTGTAACGCTGGCTCGCGATGAGGTTCGTGATCGCCTCGCCCAAACCACCAACTACTTCCTGGCACACGGCGTCTCCGATCCGGCAGTCGCCAGCCAGAAAGCCATCGTCGCCTTGGGTCAGATCGTCAGACGCCAGGCTCTGATCCTTGGCTTTAGCGACACCTTCGCTGTGATCGGCGTCGTGCTGGCCATTGCCGCCTTCGCCCTGTTGCTCACGCGCAAGGCGCAGCCCGGTGGCGGCGCCGGCGCCCACTGAACAGCGCAATTGAACCGAATCAATGCATGACTGCGGCCGGACTCGATCCGGCCACAGTCATGTTCTGCGGTAGTGACGGCGGAATTCGCTTGGCGAACAGTGTTCGCGATCCTGAAACAGTCGCGAAAAGTAGAAGGAATCGTCAATACCGACGGCATACGCAATCGCCTCGATCGACCGATCCGATGTCGTCAGCAGCTGCTTGGCCCGATCGATACGAAGGCGCAGCTGGAAAGCCTTCGGCGACAGGCCGAGGGCAGCCTGGAAATGCCGCCGCAGCGTTGCCGGCGACATGCCGAATTCTTGTGCCAGCGAATGCATGTCCACCGGCTCGAACGCCCGGCGCTGCAAGGTCTCGATGATCAACTCGATCTCGACGTTCGCCCCGTTGTCGCCGCCGGCGTTCGCATGGCGCGCGGATTGGACGGCGATGCGGTGAAGCGTCGCTGCCGCCGAAGCGAGGCTGAGCGGATCGCCTGCGGCAAAGTCGGAATGAAGCGCGCCGAAGAGGTGCTGCATCTCACGCAGGTTCTGTAGACGCACCACCGGTTCTGTCGGCGAGATCAGGCGCTGGCGGATCAGGTCTGCGATCAGCGTCCCCTCAAAGAGAGCCCATCTCTCCTCCCAGCTCGTTCCGTTCGTCGGGCCATAGGAATGTAATGTGCCGGCCGGCAACCAGAAGAGCGACGGCCCGTTGATCTCTTGAAGGCCCGCCTTCGCTGTCTGCAGCGTGCCATCCCCGGCCTCGACAAGGACGACCGCGTGCATTGGCAGGCGGCGGTTGGTGATACGCGTTCCGATGCGCTGCCGGCCAAACCCCGTGACGGCGAGCGCCATGCCTTCGGAAGAGGGCGAACGATAGAGAGCGATCGGCGCTTCAGTCATGAGCGAAAAGTCCAGTCGCTCTTTCCGTCCATGGCAAGTTTATCTCCAGTGTCTCACATATGCATCGTCCATTTCGCTTTTGGAGTGATCGAAATGTCAAGTCTTGCCCTGGATCAGCAGCCAGCTCAACCACCGGCGATCGACTTGGTCGCCAACGGGAAAGTCCTTTCGACCGCAGCGAACCGGTTGGGCGAACTCAAGCCGACGGATCCGTCGATCGGCGTGGAGGCGATCCGCAGGCTTTATCACGAAAACGGCTATGTCTGGTTGAAGCGCTTTCTCGATCCCCAAGTGGTCAATGCGTTTCGCGGCTGGGTTTTTTCGCATCTGGCGCGCGGCGGGCTCGTCGCGCCAGGCACCGATCCGATGCTCGGGCTATCCGCCGGCACGGGTTTGGACAAAGGCCAGGTGGATCGCATTTTGATGTCGCTCGTCCGCTCGGTCGCCTTCGAGGGTTTTTGCGCGCAGCCGCGGCTTGCGCAGTTCATGGATGAGTTTCTTTCCGGCATCTCCTACCTGCACAAACGCAAGATCATGCGCTTTACCCAACCCGGTACGACGACAGCGACGCCGGCGCATTACGATCTGGTCTATCTACGTGGCGGCACCAACCGGCTGGTGACGGCCTGGATTCCGATCGGCGACACCCCAGTCGACATGGGTGGTCTCGTGTACCTCGAGGGCTCGCATGCCATCGGTGTGCGCATGGAGGAGGAGTTTTCCAGAAAGAGCCTCGACCTGTCTGCGGAAGAAAAGATCAGTGCCTTCAACCGCAACATGACCGAGGGCGGCTGGGTATCGAAGGACCTGCCCGACATGGCAGAGCGCTTCGATACGCGCTGGCTGGTCGCCGACTACGAGGCCGGCGATGTCGTGTTGCACAGCCCTTACATGATCCACGCCTCGACCACGAACCAAAGCGCCTCGAACAGGATCAGACTGTCGACGGATATCCGCTATCAAAACGTCGATGACGAGATCGATGCCCGATGGGGCAACCACTGGACCCTGGGGGACATGCTCTAGGGCACGGCCTCATTGCCGTGCCCATGGCGACTCAGTGGCCGCCCTGCTTTTTCCGCTGACGGGCATTGCGGGCGAACATGTTGAGCACCTCCACCAGCGCCGAGAAGGCCATCGCGGCGTAGATGTAGCCCTTCGGCACATGGTAGCCCATGCCCTCTGCGAACAGCGTCATGCCGATCATCATCAGGAAGGCCAGCGCCAGCATGACGATGCTCGGGTTCCTCTCGATGAAGTTCGCGAGCGGCTTTGCCGCGACCAGCATGACGGTTACGGCCACAACGACGGCGACGACCATGATGGGGACGTGTGGGGTCATGCCGACGGCGGTGATGATACTGTCGACCGAGAAGACGATATCCAGCAGCAGGATCTGGCCGATCGCTGCGGTAACGCCTCTTGTTGCTGATGAAACAATGAAATCCTCGTTGTGATCGGCCGGATCGACGTTGTGATGGATTTCCTTCGTCGCCTTCCACAACAGGAACAGACCGCCGACAAGCAGAATGATGTCCTTCCAGGAGAAGCCGTGACCGAACAGTTCGAAGACCGGCGTCGTCAGCGTAACGATCCAGGCAACCATGCCGAGGAGGGCAAGTCGCAGCACGAGGGCAAGGCCGATGCCGACCTTGCGTGCTCTCTCGCGATGCTCAGGTGGCAGCTTGTTGGTGAGAATCGAGATGAAGATGAGGTTGTCGATCCCGAGGACCACTTCCATCACCACCAGAGTGATGAGGGCCACCCAGGCGGCCGGGTCCTGAACGAGCATCATAATGTCTTGCATCGGCGTTTATCCCCTTGCGCCACACAAATTGACGCTCGCAATGTACGGACGCGGCCTGCCTTGGCAAGCGCGCAAGGGGATATACGAAAGCAAGGCGCGTTTTATTCCTTTATGGGAATCCAGATTTCCGTCAGGCCCATGCCGGTATAGGGGTCGAAGCGGTCGTCGTAACGCTCGAACATGTCGGGCATGTTGCCGAACTCCATGCCTGCGTTCGGCATCCAGCTCCCGAAAATCTGGTGCATCGTAGCGGGAATGCCGGAGACGTGGCCGCGATGAGCAAAGACCGCATACCGCTGATCGGGTATCTTCAACGTGGCAAAGCCGTCCGGCAGGTCGCTGCTGTCGTCGACAGCCACGGCCGCCATGTAGCGGAATTTCTCTGTCTCTCCCTCGATGTGCGTGCAGACGCCATAGGCGACATTGCCGACCTGGCCGGGAATGCTGCCGAAATGAACATTGAATTTTTGCCAGAGCGAGGGAATCGCGGCATTGCCGCCATAGGGATATGTCTCCTGCAAGCCGGCAAATAGCATCGGCGGCAAGGTTTCAAATCGTGGCGGCTCGAGTTCGGGAAGGCGGGCGGGATCCATTCTGATCGGCTCCAGTAGTGCGAGGTTGCGCGTGTGCCCCTGCTTGCGGACGGCCTCAGGTGTCAGGCCGAACTGGTCGCGAAAGGCGCGAGTGAATGCCTCGTGCGAGCCATAACCCGCGTCGAGGGCAACCTCGAGAATGCTCTCCGGCTGATCGACGAGCGTCCGTGCCGCGCCGCTCAGACGGCGGGCGCGGATATAGCCGCTGATCGAATGCCCGGTGACGAGTCCGAAGACGCGCGAGAGGTGGTAGCGCGAAAGGCCGGCAACGTCCGAAATCTCTTCCAGAGTAATGTCGTTGCCGAAATGACTTTCGATGAACCAGATCGCACGTCCGACGGCGCTCATTTCTTCTCCCTGGCTGCATTCCCTTCATAGCGAAGGGCAGCAGGCCGCGTTTGATCCCTGTTGCGGGATTCTGGCGCGGACGGAGAAAGAAATCAAAGGTGTGGGTTCAGGATCGCTTCTTGGTGCCGTACGCGGCGGTGAAGACGCGGATGGCGCCGTTGACCACGCGATCCATCTCCTCGCGCGGAGGAGGGGCGTCCATGTCGCCGAACAGCCGCAGCTTGAAGAAGCTTCCGCCGCAGAGCTCCAGGAACTGGCGGGCGGCAAGCTCTATGTCGTCGATCTCGAAACGGCCGGCCTCGACCTGGCTCGTCAGGAAGTCCTTCAGCACCGTCCGGATGTTCTCGGGGCCGGTGAAAAAGCGCTGACAGAGATGCGGCATGCGGTCGCGGACGCCGATGACCGTACGCATCGCATTGATGACCTTATCCTCGGTCAGATGGCTGACAAAGGTCATCCCGAAGTCGTGCAGCGCAACGTCGGGATCATTGGATTCCTTGAGAGTATTGCGCACGCTGGCGACGAACGCCGCGCGCTCGCTCTCCATCATCGCGGTGAAGAGCTCTTCCTTGTTGGCGAAGTAGACGTAGAGCGTTCCTTTTGAAACTCCCGCCTCGCGCGTTACATCGTTCATGCTCGCGGCATCGAAGCCAAGTTTCATGAAAACGCGGCGGGCGCCGTCGAGAATTTGTTTGCGCTTGGCAGGGTCTTCGCCCGCGGCCCATCTGCCGCCTGTCGAGGGAGACTCATCCACGCGCGTATCGGAAAGCTCTGTCATAGCTCCTTAACCATATCCGCATCAGCGAACTTTTCGTTAATAAAATCGAACCGGGTGGTTCGATACAGCTTGATATGAATGGAAAAAGGTTCTATGTCAACTGAACCGAACCGTTCAGTTCGATTAAATTCACTCAATTTGCCGGTAGTCGCCCATGTCGTCCAGTCCAAAAGCCAATGTTGCCCGCATCGTCAGCGAACCTGCTGAAACCGAGGGCAAGGCTCAGGAAGCAGCAGTCCCCACCGCGGAAGCACCGCGCGCGCCGCAGGCTCCTGCCGACACGCAGGCCGTTCCCGCTGAGAAGAAGAAAAAGCGCAGTCTTGCCCTGCCAATCATCGGCCTTGCGCTGCTCGCAGGCGCCGCATGGTACGGCTACGATTGGTGGACGACGGGCCGTTTCCTGGTCTCGACCGACGACGCTTACATCGAAGGCGATATCGCGACGATCTCGCCGAAGGTTACCGGCTATGTCGCCAAGGTGAACGTCGTTGCCAACCAGAATGTCAAGGCCGGCGACGTTCTGGCCTCGCTGGACGACGGCGACTACAAGCTCGCCCTCGATCAGGCGGTGGCTTCTCTCGATACCGAAACGCTCTCGCTGCAGCGTATTGACGCGCAGATTGCCGGTGGTCAGGCAAGCCTCGACCAGGCCAAGGCCCAGAAGACGGCTTTGGAAGCCACCGTTCGCGGTGCGCAGATCACACAGACCCGCGCCGCGGAACTGCAATCCAAGTCTGTCGGTACGACCGCTAACCTCGACGCCGCGAACATTGCTCTCGACCAGGCAAAGGCAAACCTGATTGGCGGTGATGCGGCGATCGCATCCGCGGAAGCAAATGTAACGCTGCTGCAGGCGCAGCGCCGCGAGGCCGAAGGCACGATCCGCCAGCTCGAGCTTGCGCGCGACAAGGCTGCCCGCGACCTCTCCTTCACGGTCCTGAAAGCGCCCTATGATGGCGTCGTCGGCAATCGCTCGGTGCAGGAGGGCGATCTGGTGTCGCCCGGCCAGCGTCTGATGGCGCTCGTCCCGGTTCGTCAGCTCTTTATCGACGCGAACTTCAAGGAAACGCAGATCCAACATCTGGTGCCGGGCTCCAAGGTCAACGTGCATGTCGATGCTTATGGCGACCATCCGATCGTCGGCACGGTTGAATCGATTTCGCCGGCTTCCGGCTCCGTCTTCTCGCTGCTGCCCCCGGAAAACGCCACGGGCAACTTCACGAAGATCATTCAGCGCGTGCCGGTTCGTATCTCGCTGCCGCAGGATGCTCTCGACAGCGGTCGCCTGCGCGCAGGCCTGAGCGTGGTTGTTGATGTCGACACGCGCACGGCGCCGGATGCGACCAAGTAAATCCTGACGAGGTAGGCCGATGGCCGCGAGCGCAACAGTTGGAACCGTTCCGGCCACTCCGGCGGCCACGGATCATATGGATCCACGCAAGCTCATCGCGTTCTTCGCGATGGTGCTCGGCATGTTCATGTCGATCCTCGATATCCAGATCGTGTCGGCATCGCTTGCCGAAATCCAGGCTGGCCTCAGCGCTGGTTCGGACGAGATCGGCTGGGTGCAGACCTCCTATCTGATCGCCGAAGTCATCATGATTCCGCTGTCGGGCACGCTCGCGCGCATCGTCTCGACACGATACCTGTTTGCGGCTTCCGCTGCTGGCTTCACCATGGCGAGCGCGCTCTGTGCTACGGCGACGAACATCGACCAGATGATCGTCTACCGCGCCATCCAGGGCTTCATCGGCGGCGGCATGATTCCGTCGGTCTTTGCGGCAGCCTTCACGATCTTCCCGCCCTCCAAGCGCAGCATCGTCTCGCCGATCATCGGCCTGATCGCCACGCTTGCTCCGACCATCGGCCCGACGGTCGGCGGCTATCTCAGCCACGCCTTCTCGTGGCACTGGCTGTTCCTGGTCAACATTGTCCCGGGCATCATTGTGACGATCGTCACTTGGAATTTCATCGATTTCGATAAGCCGGAATTCGCGCTGATCAAGAAGTTCGATTGGTGGGGCCTGTTGTCGATGGGCGTCTTCCTCGGCGCGCTTGAGTATGTGCTGGAGGAAGGCAATTCCAACGACTGGTTCAACGACAGCTATATCTTCATGGGCGCGATCGCCTCTGCAATCGCTGCCGTTGTCTTCTTCTATCGGGCCTTCACCGTTGATTTCCCGGTCGTCGACCTGAGGGCCTTCACGAACCGAAACTTTGCCTTCGGCTCCGTGTTTTCCTTCGTCATGGGTATCGGCCTCTATGGCTTGACCTATATCTACCCCGTCTACCTCGGGCGCATTCGCGGCTATGACTCGCTGATGATCGGCGAAACGATGTTCGTATCGGGCCTCGCGATGTTCTTCACCGCGCCAATCGCCGGAAAGCTATCGACGAAGATGGATCTGCGGCTGATGATGGTGATCGGTTTCGCCAGCTTCGCGGCCGGTACCTACATCATGACGCATCTGACCCAGGACTGGGACTTCTACGAGCTCCTCATTCCGCAGATCTTCCGCGGCTTCGGGCTGATGATGTGCATGGTGCCGATCAACAATATCGCACTCGGCACGATGCCGCCGGCCCGTATGCGCGGCGCGTCGGGCCTCTTCAACCTGACTCGTAACCTCGGCGGCGCCGTGGGGCTGGCGATCATCAACACCGTGCTGACGAACCGGCAGGATGTTCATTACGAGCGGCTGCGCGAGAATATCGATTGGGGAAATCCCGCCGCGATCGACCAGATGAACAACATGGCGGCGAACTTCGACGCCTACGGCATGGATGGCGCGGTTGTTGCCATCAAGCAGATGGTCGGGCTCGTGACGAAGCAGGCAATCGTCCTGTCCTTCAGTGATGTTTTCCTGATGCTGACCGTGCTGTTCCTGGCGATGATCCTGGGCGTTGCGATGCTGGACAAGCCTGCACCCCAAGGCGGAGGTGGCGGCGGCGGAGGCCACTGACCACTCTTGAAATCAGGGTTTAGGGCCGGCCTGGGACACCACGCCGGCCCTCATTTTTTGCATAAAGATTTGACGTGAACGGAAACGTTTGCAGTTTTTGATTTACGTACATCAAATTTGGAGCTAAAGGTCTCGTCAGGAGGAGAGATGAGGCCAACAGTCCACGATATCGCTGCTGCGGCAGGCGTCAGCCTGGCAACCGTTGACCGGGTTTTGAACCAGCGGCCGGGCGTGCGTCACGTGACGCGCGAGAAGGTCGAGAACGCCATTCGCGAGATCGGCTATGTCAGGGACGTTGCCGCTGCCAATCTCGCCAAGGGCCGGACCTATCCGCTCGTGTTCATCCTTCCGACCAGCGACAATTCTTTCATGCATGGGCTGAATGACGAGGTGCAAGCCGCGATTGCGCGGTCGTCCGTGGAGCGAACGCAAATCCGCACCGTCGAGGTGCCGGCGTTCGATCCGGGCGCGCTCGTCGGGGTTCTGGACGAACTTGGAGAAGAGCGGCCTTCGGGGGTCGCGCTTGTCGCCACCGATGCGCCTGAGGTGCGCGACGCTGTCGATCGGCTGGTGAAGGACGGTATTCCCGTCGTGACGCTGGTTTCGGATCTCACCGGTTCGCAGCGGCATCACTATGCCGGTGTCGACAATATTGCCGCCGGACGCACAGCCGCACGGCTGCTGGGGCGTTTCTTGGGCGGCAGCAAGGGGGAGGTCGCGGTGCTCGCCGGCTCGATGCTGGTCCGCGACCATCGCGAACGCCTCGAGGGTTTTGCTGCCGTCATGGCCGCGGAGTTTCCATCGCTCTCCATCCTTCCCGTCATTGAGGGGCGCGACGATCCTGACATGGCGCATATGCTGGTGGCGGATGCGTTGTCGAAGAAAAGCGGCATCATCGGCGTCTACAGCCTCGGCGCCGGTAATCGCGGCCTGATCAAGGCACTGAAGGAAAAGGCGGTCGACCGGTCGCTGACGGTCGTCGCGCACGAATTGACGGCCCATACTCGCGCCGCGCTCCTTGATGGAACGATTGATGCAATTCTGAACCAGAATGCAGGCCATGAGGTGCGCAGCGCTATCCGCGTCCTCAAGGCGAAGGCGGACGGACTTTCCGTCATCGAGGCGCAGGAGCGCATCCGCCTCGACATATTTCTGAAAGATAATCTGCCGTAACGGCAAAGGGAGAAACACATGTATCTGGGTCTCGATCTCGGAACCTCCGGCGTCAAAGCCATGCTGATCGATGGCGATCAGAAGATCATAGGCTCGGCCAATGGTTCGCTCGACGTCTCGCGCCCGCATTCCGGATGGTCGGAGCAGGAGCCCTCGCACTGGATCCGCGCGACGGAAGAGGCTGTAGCCGGGTTAAAGGCAAAGCATCCGAAGGAACTCGCCGCCGTGAAGGGCATTGGCCTTTCCGGCCAGATGCACGGCGCAACCCTGCTCGATGCCGAGGATAAGGTGCTCCGCCCCTGCATTCTGTGGAACGATACGCGCTCTTATGTCGAGGCAGCCGCGCTGGATTCCGATCCGCGTTTCCGCAGGCTGACCGGCAACATCGTTTTCCCCGGCTTTACCGCGCCAAAGCTTGCCTGGGTCGCCAAGCATGAGCCGGAAATCTTCGCCAAGGTCGCCAAGGTGCTGCTGCCGAAGGACTATCTGCGCCTCTGGCTGACCGGCGAGCACATTTCGGAAATGTCGGACTCTGCCGGCACCTCGTGGCTCGACACCGGCAAGCGCAAGTGGTCATCAGAGCTTCTTGCGGTCACCGGCCTCGATGAAAAGCAGATGCCTCATCTGATCGAAGGCACTGAGCAGGGCGGCAAGCTGCGCGGCGAGCTGGCCAGCAAGTGGGGAATCTCCGGAAGTGTCGTCGTTGCCGGCGGCGCCGGCGATAATGCCGCTTCCGCCTGCGGCATGGGCACGGTCAGCGATGGCGCGGCCTTCGTGTCGCTTGGCACCTCGGGCGTTCTCTTCGCGGCCAATGCGGCCTATTTGCCGAAGCCGGAAAGCGCCGTGCATGCGTTCTGCCATGCTCTGCCGAATACCTGGCATCAGATGGGCGTCATCCTCTCGGCGACGGACGCGCTGAACTGGCACTCCAGCGTCACGGGAAAGTCGGCGGCTGACCTGACCACTGAACTCGGTGAAACGCTGAAAGCGCCGTCGGGCGTCACCTTCCTTCCCTATCTCTCGGGCGAGCGCACGCCGCACAACGATGCCGTCATCCGCGGTGCGTTCATCGGCCTCGAGCATGAGAGCAGCCGCGTGGTGCTGACCCAGGCTGTTCTCGAAGGCGTGTCCTTCGCGATCCGCGACAATCTCGAAGCGCTGCGTTCTGCGGGCACGGATATTTCCCGTGTCACCGCGATCGGCGGCGGCTCGCGCTCGCGCTATTGGCTGGCCTCGATTGCTACGGCGCTCGGTGTGCCGGTCGACCTGCCGGCTGACGGTGACTTCGGCGCAGCGTTTGGCGCGGCCCGCCTCGGCCTGATCGCCGCGACTGGCGCAGATCCGGTTGCGGTCTGCACACCACCGAAGACGGCGGGCACGATCGAGCCCGTCGCGGCGCTCTCCGGCGCTTACGAAGATTCCTACAAGCGCTATCGCGCTCTCTATCCGGCGATCAAATCGCTGCAGCACTGAACCCAGAACAACAATCCCGAAACCCAAGGAGACATGGACATGAGCACCGGATTTTTCGGCGACATCCAGAAGATCAAATATGAAGGCCCGGACAGCAAGAACCCGCTGGCCTTCCGCCACTACAACAAGGACGAAGTCGTTCTCGGCAAGCGCCTGGAAGATCATCTGCGCTTCGCGGTCGCCTACTGGCACACCTTCGCCTGGCAGGGCGGCGATCCCTTCGGCGGCCAGACTTTCCTGCGCCCCTGGTTCGAAGATACGATGAAGGCCGCCAAGCTGAAGGCCGACGTTGCGTTCGAACTTTTCCAGTTGCTCGACGCGCCCTACTACTGCTTCCATGACGCCGACGTGCGCCCGGAAGGCAAGAACTTCGCCGAAAACACCAAGAACCTGAACGAGATCGTCGACTACTTCGCCGAAAAGCAGGCCGCATCAGGCGTCAAGCTGCTCTGGGGTACCGCGAACCTCTTCTCGAACCGCCGCTTCATGTCGGGTGCGGCCACCAACCCGGATCCGGAAGTCTTCGCCTACTCCGCCGCGACGGTTAAGACCTGCATGGACGCCACGGCCAAGCTCGGTGGCGAGAACTACGTTCTCTGGGGCGGCCGCGAAGGCTATGAGACCCTGCTCAACACCGACCTCAAAAAGGAACTCGACCATCTCGGCCGCTTCCTCAACCTCGTCGTCGAGTACAAGCACAAGATCGGCTACAAGGGCACGATCCTCATCGAGCCGAAGCCGCAGGAGCCGACCAAGCACCAGTACGACTACGACGTCGCGACGGTCTACGGCTTCCTCAAGAAGCACGGCCTCGAAAACGAAGTGAAGGTCAACATCGAACAGGGCCACGCGATCCTCGCCGGCCACTCCTTCGAGCACGAACTGGCACTCGCGAACGCGCTCGGCATCTTCGGCTCGATCGACATGAACCGCAACGACTACCAGTCGGGCTGGGATACCGACCAGTTCCCGAACAACGTTCCGGAAATGGCGCTCGCCTACTACTACGTCCTGCAGGGCGGCGGCTTCACCACCGGCGGCACCAACTTCGACGCCAAGCTTCGCCGCCAGTCGCTCGATCCGGAAGATCTGCTGATCGGCCATATCGGCGGCATGGATGCCTGCGCCCGCGGTCTCAAGGCTGCTGCCAAGATGATCGACGACAAGGCTCTGTCCGGCCCGCTCGATGCCCGCTACGCCGGCTGGGATTCGGCCGAAGGCCAGAAGCTCGCCCGCGGCGAATACTCGCTCGAGCAGATCGCCGAGTGGGTCGAAGCCAAGGACATCAACCCGCAGCCGAAGTCCGGCAAGCAGGAACTGCTCGAAAACATCGTCAACCGTTACGTTTAATCGGCGGTTGATTGTGGAGGAGAGGGCCGGGAGCGAGAGCTTGCCGGCCCTTTTTCGTTGATGGGGACGGCGCGCGGTCGTCGCCTTGACGATTCAGGCGAGATAGGATGCCAAGGGTACACTGCGGGCGGCCGGATGGCGATCTGAAAAGAAGGGCATGGCTACGATGGCCTATCTCAGACAGGGCATGCTTGCCATAGCAGCGATGTTGGCAGCGGCGATATCTGCAGGGGCAGCTTCCCCCCAACCCTGCGTGCAGGATACCTTCGGAGGGGAGGCCTATATCGTCTGCACCGTCGAGAAAGAAGAAGGCGATCTGCGCTTGTTCTGGAAGAACGCGGATGGAGAGCCTTATCGGGATTTCTCCAGCGTCGCCGAGGCCGTTCGCAACAAGGGACAGACCTTGGCGTTCGCGGTCAATGCCGGCATGTATCTGCCTGATTTTTCGCCGATCGGCCTCTATGTGGAAGACGGCCAGGAATTGCGGCCCGTCAACCGCACCGAGAGAGACGGCGCCGCCTCGGGTCCCGTGCCGAACTTCTATAAAAAGCCGAATGGCGTGTTCTTCATCGATGGCGCCGCCACCGGAATACTTCCGACGCAAGAATTTTTGAAACGCCGGTCGGAGGTCCGGTTCGCCACCCAGTCCGGTCCGATGCTGGTCATCGGCAACAAGCTGAACCCGATCTTTATCGTCGGATCGACGGACCGCACCCGTCGTGGCGGGGTCGGCATCTGCGCCGATGGCGCGGTGCGCTTCGCAGTCAGTGAAGACAGGGTGAATTTCCACGACTTCGCGCGCTTGTTCCGCGATCATTTGTCCTGCCCGAATGCGCTGTTTCTCGACGGTGGCCGCGGTGTCGGGCTCTACAGTCCGGCCCTTGGGCGCAACGACAAATCCTGGCATGGCGGGTTCGGCCCTATGTTCGGGCTGGTGGAGTGACGCAGGGGCTGCGTCGCGTTCGAAGCGGTCGGATCATCCCGATATGCGGTTGCCAAATCTCGGCGTCATCCTACTTGGCCTCGGGACCATAACACCCGGAGGCGATGCCGTGTCCAAAGCCGACCTTGCTGCCGTCTATCGAGACTACATCGCCTGTCTGAACCGCCAGAATTGGACGGCGCTCGACCAGTTCGTTCATCCCGATGTTCACTACAATGGAGCGCGAATCGGGCTGTCCGGCTATCGCCAGATGCTGGAGGGCGACTTTCTTGCGATTCCGGACCTACATTTCGACATCGATTTCCTGATTTCCGAGCCGCCCCGCGTGGGAAGCCGCCTGCGGTTTGATTGCACGCCGAAAGGGCTCCTGTTTGGCATGCCGGTGAACGGCAAGAGGGTCTCGTTCACTGAAAACGTGTTCTATGAGTTCCGGGACGGGCGGATCGAGGAGGTCTGGTCTGTCATCGACAAGGCGGCAATCGCATCACAGCTGCAGCAATGACGCCGCCGCTTCAATCATTCGCGCTTGCGCAGCCAAGGCTCGAGAGCGTAGACCGCCTTGCTGCGAACGGGGGTTGATAAATGAGCGACAGTGAACGTGATTGGAGCGCCGCCCTCGTGCAGGCCGTCGCCGATAGTCCCAAGCGCGACAACAGCGCCTATCACGCGGCCATGGCCGAGGCACGCCAGGCGTTTGAAGCCGCCGAGGCTGCTCTGGGCGGGCCGGTGCAGGTCAAGACGAAAACCAAGATGAAGCGAAGCGGCGAATACGTCGTGAAATGGGTGTTCAAGCGGGTGAAATGACCTGCCGGCGGTCGGTCGGACGACCGAAGAACGCTTGCCTAGAGATGGTCTGCGGACGTATTCTTGGCTTTCGCGAGCCTGCCCCAGCGCTCAGCCGAGGTTGAAGGCCCCCGAGAGGGAGGATATCATGAAGATCGCATCGATATTCGCAGTCGGCTTGATTGGATTCTGCGGGGCTGCATCGCTCGCTCTGGCGGAGGATGCGCACACTATATTCGCTCCCGGTGATATCAAGTGGGTCGAGGCCCCCAAGGTGCTTCCGGCCGGAGCACAAGCGGCGGTCTTGTTCGGCAATCCCACCAAGAAAGGCTTGTTTGCGCTTCGGCTAAAGGTGCCGTCGGGATATGCGATCCCGCCGCATACACATCCTGGCTATGAAGTTGTGACGATCCTATCCGGGACTGCCAAATTTGGCATGGGCAAAACCGCTGATCGGAGTGCCACGAAGGCACTGGCTGCGGGTAGTTTCTTTGCCCTGCCGCCGGGCACGGCGCATTTCGTCTACTTCGACGATGAGACCGTACTCCAAATCAACACGAACGGCCCTTGGGGCATCAAGTACGTCAACCCGGCGGATGATCCCCAGAAGTCGCAATAGCCAGTTGCCGGGTGAATGCCAATTGCTCCCGCCGCCAAGCGCGGCGGGACGTCCCGGCCGGTGTCGGATGGCGGCGTCACGTTGCCTCTTGGCGCGGACGGTGGGAGAACCGGCGCGCCTTCCAATGCAGTCGTTACGCCGTGGGCAAGGCCGCAATCACTTCGTCGGTCGTCAGGATCGCATGTGCGAAGGTCGGCGCGCTGAGCTCGTGTGCGGCGTGCATCAATTCATGCGAGAAGGCGGCCGTCGCATCGCGCACGAGAGTCACGTGATAGCCAAGCTCCATGGCGTAGCGGGCGGTCGTATCGATGCAGGTATTGGCCAGCAGTCCGACCACGATCACGTGGGTGATGCCCTTCTGCTTCAGTCGGAAATCCAGGTCGGTGTTGGCGAAGCCGCTTTGCCCCCAATGTTCCTTGGCGACGATGTCGCCAGGTTTCGGCGCAAAATCCGGGTGCCATTCGCCACCCCATTCGCCGCGCGCGAACTGGTGTTGGTGCATGATCCGTTGTTGGGTGGGGTTGGGATGATCCCAATCCTCATAATCACCCGGCTCCCACCGCCGGTGCGGGGCGATGGCCACCTGAATGCCCGCCGCGCGTATGGCGCCATCCAGCCGGCGGAGGTTATCGAGAAGCGCGACCTCATCGGCGATCGGCTTGAGGCGCGGATAAACCTTCCCGCCCTCGGACAGGAAGTCGTTGAAGGGATCGACGAGGAGCAAGGCGGTCGTTTGCTTGCTGTAATTCGGCTTTGACATGACTGTCTCCAATAAGCTGAGGTGTTTCGGGACTTAGTTGCGAAGTGCGGCACGCTCGATGCTGGCCGCAAAGAGCGGCGTTTCGCCCTTGTTGTGCGCAATCGACATCGGCTGACGCTGTGCGCGAAAGACGTCGAAAGGAATGCCCTGCCTATCGAGAAAGGCCTTGAATTCTTCCGTTGCTCTGGACCGAACGTGGTTCGTGAATTCGCAGGTCTGATCGTCGATTCGTTTGACGCTGAGTTCCCAAAGCACATGGATCGTCGTGCGGCCTGTCGGCGTGACTATATCCGAAACGGATTCCAGGATCAGGTGATCCTTTTCACCCAGGGTCTCGACATAGTGCTGAACCATCAGGCTGCCGCCGATCGTCTCGACATTGATCGACATGCGCCTACCGTCGGGGGCCGTCGTAAAGCCGGCGGCGATGTGTGCCGGAGAGCAGCGTTGGTACTCGTCTTCGGGGAGCGTGAAGCACCATTTCGGAATGTCGACCTTCTCGATCGGTGCGTTGATGACGGCGGTAAAGCTTGAATCGACGATTTCATGATCACTCACGACGGGTTCCTTTCGCTGCTGGATGAGCTTGATTTCGGCGCGACGTCGCCACGCAACTCCTTTGAGGCGGGCAGTGCCATGCGCCTGCATTGCCGATGCTCCTTTTTGGGCCATGTCGCTCCTTTCAGCGCGGGCCAGATGGCCGGTTGCGCTTGCTTCAATGACGCCTTATATTAACTATGAAAATCATATCTACAAGTAACTATGAAAAAGAAAGTTACACTATGGAGAAAGATTCTGCGCCAGACACGCTGTGCCCGGTTGCTCGCTCGGAGGCGGTTGTCGGGGATCGTTGGACCGTGCTTGTTCTGCGCGAGCTGTTCATGCGCAGTCACCGGTTCGAAGAAATTCAGGCGCAAACTGGCGGGACCCCGCAGATGATCGCAACGCGCCTGAAGTCATTGGAAGCCGAAGGCATTGTGGAGCGCCGTCGCTACAGCGAGCGGCCGCCGCGCTACGAGTATCACCTGACGGAAAAGGGCGAAGCATTCTACCCGGTGATACTGGCGCTGCGCGCCTGGGGCGAGACCTGGCTGAAGTCGGGTGACGAAGGCCGCGCCGTGCAATACACGCACCTTTGCTGCGGCAAGCCGGCGGGGCTTGGGCCGACATGCGAATCGTGCGGCCAGCCGATAAGACGGGAAGATTTGAGTACTGAGCTCAATCCGGCCTATCAGCGCGAACGGGACGCGCGATGGGAGGCATTCAAGGGCAGTCGATAATCAATGTTTGATTGTATCGACGGTGCGGACGCTACGCCGTTCGCTTTAGCGTTTCGTCCAGCGACGCGATGGTGCGCCAACGGAGTTGCGTACCACTAGGTCCGGGCGCAGCAGGATTTCGGTTTCCGCCGGTTGGCCGTCGGACAGGAATTCCAGAAGAAGCGCCATGGCCTGCTTTCCGATCAAGGTTCGCGGCTGGCGGATGGTGGTCAGCGGCGGCGACATGAACACGGCCTGCGGCACGTCATCGAAGCCGGTCACGGAGAAGTCCTTCGGAATGTCGTAACCGCGGGCATTCAGTCCGATCATCACGCCGATCGCCGTCTGGTCGTTGACGCACATGAAGGCGGTCGGCAGCGTGTCGCGCATGAAGAGCTGCTCGACGGCATGGCGGCCGCTCTCTAGCGTTCCATCGCCTTCGAGCACGATGCGCATATCTGGCGCAACGCCCGCCGCATCGAGCCCCGCGTCGTAGCCCTGACGCCGGCGGCTATAGGCAAGGCGTGTGCGCGAATCGCCGATGAAGGCGATCTTGCGATGGCCCTCTGCCAGCAGCAGATCGACGGCCTTTCTGGCGCCTTCCACATCATCCACGCCGACATAAGGAATGCCGCCGTTGAAAACCGGCTCGAAGACCCCGACGCTGGGCGGCAGGCGGGCGGTCATCGTCTGGTGGCCGAAGGGCAGGATGCCGGTGAAGAGGATCAGCCCGGCGGCCTGGTTGGAATTCAGGAACTTCAGATATTCGAGGCCGCGCTGCGCATCGTTCTGCGTGTGACCGATCAGGATGCCGTAGCCGTGGGCGCGCGCCTCGTTCTCGAGGCCGACCAGAATGTTGGAGAAGTTTGGGTCGCCGATGTCAGGAGCAACCACGAGAATCATATTCGACCGACCGAGCCGCAGGCTGCGCGCCATGGCATTGGTCGTGTAACCGGTGATGGCGATTGCCTGGTTGACCTTCAGGCGCGTGGAGTTGGCGACCTTCTCCGGCGTGTGGATCGCCCGCGATACCGTCGCGATCGAAACCTCGGCGATCCGAGCGACGTCTTCTATGGTTGCGGGCGTGGAATTCGACACTGCGTCCTGCCTTGGGATGCCTTCGCCGCGACACTACACAGACTTGCCGGGAGGTCAAACGCGCCGACCTGCAGATCTGTGTGTAACAATGATGTAAACCTTTACATACGTCGTGTAAAGGTTTACATATGGCTTCAAGCGGATGGGAGCCGCAGGGAGGAAATCAGTCAATGAGTGTGGATTCTGCCGACACCGCGCCCGTGGTGTTGTCCGCGCGGCGCATCTGCAAGTCGTTCAGCGGCGTGCAAGTCCTCTTCAGTGTCAATTTCGATCTGCGTGCCGGTGAGATCCATGCTCTCATGGGTGAAAACGGCGCGGGCAAATCGACCTTGGTCAAGGTCATGTCCGGTTTCGAGCAGCCGAGTTCGGGCGAGATCCTGCTCGACGGCCAGCCGGTCGTCTTGCCGGCCAACGGCGCGGCCGAAGCGCTCGGCATCGTTCTCATCCACCAGGAATTCAATCTTGCCGAACATCTGACGGTGACCGAGAGCCTTTTCCTTGGCCGCGAAGTCACGCGGTTCGGCGTGCTTGACCGCAAACACATGCGCGCCGAGACCCGCAAGGCACTCGATCTGCTCGGTTCGCATGTCGACGAGAATGCCATCATCGGCACATTGTCGATCGCCGACAAGCAGATGGTGGAAATCGCCAAGGCAATCAGTCGCGATGCCCGCGTCGTCATCATGGATGAACCGACAGCCGTGCTTTCGCGCGAAGAGACGAACTTCCTGTTCCGGCAGGTGCGCAAGCTGCGTGACAAGGGTACAAGCTTTATCTTCGTATCGCATAAGCTCGACGAGGTGATGGAAATCACCGACCGGGTGACCGTGCTGCGCGATGGCCAGTGGGTCAAGACTGCGCCGACGGCGATGCTCGACGGCGAATCCATCGCGCAGCTGATGGTCGGGCGCGAGCTTTCAAGTCTCTATCCGACCAAGGTCGAGCCCAATGTCGACGAAGAAATCGTCCTTCGGGTCGAAGGTGTCTCGACGGGTTATGTTCAGGATGCCAGCTTCGAGGTCCGCAAGGGTGAGATCATCGGCTTCTCAGGCATGATTGGCTCCGGTCGCACGGAGCTGATGGAGGCGGTCGCCGGGCTTCGGAACCGTGCCGCGGGCGAGGTCCACATTGGCGGTGAATCGATTCCGTCAGGCGATGTACATGCCGCCAATCGCGCCGGCCTTGCCTACATGACGAAGGATCGGAAGTCGAAGGGCCTGCTTCTGCGCTCCGGTATGATGACCAATCTGACGCTGCAATCGCTCGGCCAGCATTCGCGACACGGCTATCTCAGCCCGAGCAGCGAGGCGCAGGCGCTCGCCAAGGCAAGGCGGCGCTTTGATATCCGGGTTCGCGACACCAACATCGTTGCCGGGCGTATGTCGGGCGGCAACCAGCAGAAGCTGCTGCTTGCTAAGGTCATGGAGACCGAGCCCGAGATCATCATCATCGACGAGCCGACGCGGGGCATCGACGTCGGCACCAAGCAGCAGATCTATCATTTCATCTCCGCGCTGGCGCGCGACGGTCGATCCATCATTGTCGTCTCCTCGGAGATGCCGGAGGTGATCGGCCTTTGCACGCGCGTCGCGGTGATGCGCGAGGGACGGATCGTCGGCGTGCTCGAGGGCGACGAGATTTCCGAGCAGGAGATCATGCGCTACGCCGCCGGATTGAAGAAGAAAGCCGCCTGACGGTGGCGGGGAGGCGCTGCGCTCGGCGCGCCGTAAAGGTATGATGCCCATCGAATTGAGGGCGGGAGGTTGGTTTGGAGATGAGTGTGAACGAGGAGACCAGGGAAATCAGCCGTCGCCCCTGGCGGGATATCGATCTCAGGGCGGTCGCGCCCTTTGCAGCCCTGATACTGCTCTTGATCGTCGGCGCGCTGGTCAATCCGAACTTTATCGGCATCACCAACCTCGCCAACGTCGCGACGCGCTGCGCCTTTATCGCCATTATCGCTGTCGGCGCCACATTCGTGATTTCCGCAGGCGATCTTGATCTGTCCGTCGGCTCGATGGTGGCCTTTGTCGCCAGCCTGATGATCCTTTTGATGAATTCCGGCGTGATTGCCGACCCGACACTGATGCTGGCGGCCGCGGTCGTGTTTACGCTCGTCGCCGGTGCGCTCTGCGGACTGGCCAATGGTCTGATCACCACGGTCGGCAGGATCGAGCCGTTCATCGCCACGCTCGGCACCATGGGCATCTATCGCGGCCTGACGACATGGCTTAGCCAAGGCGGCGCGATCACGCTGCGCTCGGCCGACATCCAGACGCTTTACCGTCCGGCTTATTTCGGCAACATTTTCGGCGTGCCGGTTCCGATCGTCGTGATCCTGGCAGTTACCGCCGTTGCGGCCTTCATTCTCTACCGCACGCGCTATGGTCGCCATGTCGTTGCTGTCGGTTCCAATAGTGATGTCGCGCGCTACTCCGGCATTGCGGTCAATCGCGTGCGCACGATCGCCTTTGTCATCCAGGGGCTCTGCGTTGCCATCGCGGTGCTGCTTTATGTGCCGCGCCTCGGCTCGACCTCGGCAACAACCGGCATTCTCTGGGAACTGCAGGCGATCACCGCCGTAGTCGTCGGCGGCACGGCGCTCAAGGGCGGCGCTGGCCGCGTCTGGGGGACCATCTGCGGTGCCTTCATTCTCGAACTCGTCGGTAACATCATGCTGCTGTCGAACTTCATCAGCGAATATCTCATCGGTGCGATCCAGGGTGCGATCATCATCATCGCCATGCTGGTGCAGCGCTCGCTGGTCCGCAAATCGTAAGCGGACTGGTTCCAGGAATTGGCCGGGATCACAGGGCGTCCGGTTGACGGGTAGGAAAAGTCCCTGACGTTTATTGGGAGGAAATAGAATGCGCAAACTCATGTTGGGTCTTGCGGTTGCGGCCGTCACGCTGGCGGGTACCGCATACGCACAGGACAAGAAGTTCACCATCGGCGTCTCGATTCCGGCAGCCGACCATGGTTGGACCTCGGGCGTCGTGTTCCACGCCGAACGCATCGCCAAGAAACTGATGGAACAGCATCCGGGCCTGAACGTCATCGTCAAGACTTCGCCGGATGCCGCCAGCCAGGCGAACGCTGTGCAGGACCTTGATACACAGGGCATCGACGCCCTTGTCATCCTGCCGTCGGATCCGGATCCGCTCGTCAACGCCATCAAGGAAGTCAAAGGTAAGGGCAAGTACGTCGCGCTCGTCGACCGTGCGCCCTCGACCAACGATGACACCGTCCGTGACCTTTATGTCGCTGGCAACAACCCGGCGCTCGGTGAAGTTGCTGGCAAGTACATCGCTGCGCAGACGCCGGACGCCGAAGTCGTCGTCATTCGCGGCCTGCCGATCCCGATCGATCAGCAGCGCCAGGACGGCTTCGACAAGGGCATTGCCGGCTCCAAGGTCAAGGTTCTCGACCGCCAGTACGGTAACTGGAACCGCGACGATGCCTTCAAGGTCATGCAGGACTATCTGACGAAGTACCCGAAGATCGACGTGGTGTGGTGCCAGGACGACGACATGGCTGTCGGCGTGCTGCAGGCGATCGAGCAGGCCAAGCGTACCGACATCAAGTATGTTGTCGCCGGCGCCGGCTCCAAGGACATGGTCAAGAAGGTCATGGACGGCGACAAGCTGATCCCGGTCGACGTTCTTTATCCGCCGGCAATGGTTGGCACGGCCATGGAGCTGACGGCTGCTGGTCTCTACGGCCAGGTTCCGGTTCGCGGCACCTTCGTCCTCGACGCGACGCTTGTCACGAAGGACAATGCGAAGGACTTCTACTTCCCGGATTCTCCGTTCTGATCCGAAGAATCTAATGCGGCGCCCGTTCGACAGTACGGGCGCCTTTCTTTGACAGTGTCGCTTGCTAGTCCGGCAGGCCGGCCTTGGCGAGGTCCGTGATGCAGCGGTCGATGAAGGCTTCGGTCATGACGGGATTATCGCCGAAATAGAACTCTCGGCGGGCGTCAGTGCAGGTCATCCCCGGCCGGAAGCGATGAAGCCTCGCAACTGCTTCTCGCGCCTCGTCGGTTTCGCCACCCACCCTTCCGAGGGCGGCAGCCAGAAAGATCGCTGGCCAGAAGGTGGCGTTCGGCGAGCGGAGCGATGCGCGCGCTGCCTTGGCCGCTTCCGCCATGTTGCCCAATTGATAGTTTGCGATGGCGAGAACGTTATGGAAGGTCCACAGATGCGGGTCGCGAGGACTGAGCCGAAACGCTTCCTTGATCTCCTCTATGCCTTCCGCGGGGCGTTCGACGTAGCAGAGGACCTGACCGAGCGCGAAGTGAGCCTGCGCAAAGCTCTGGTCCAGCTGCAAGGCATTGCGCAGATGCACAAGCCCGGCCTCCGTCGCGCCATCAAGCGCCAGCGCCCTTCCCAGGGCGAGGTGCGCCGCGGGTTCTCTCTGGTCGGATATGATCGCGCGTTCAGCAAGCTCGATCGCATCGCAGATCCGCTCCGCGCGTTCATTGAGGGGGCCATACCAGCCGAGCTGAATGTGAACATAAGCCAGTCGCGCCTGCGCCTGCGCGAACGTCGGGTCAATACTGATTGCCTGCTCGAAGAGCGCCTTGGCGGTCTTCAATTCATCAAGCGTGAACCGATAGAGATGCCAGAGGCCCTTCAGGTAGATTTCCCAGGCATCCATGTCGAACACCGTGCGGCCACGAAGGGCGGCGAATTCGATGGAGCCCAGTTCCGGCTCGATCGTGCCGGTGATTTCCGAGGCAAGCTGGTCCTGAACCTCGAAGATGTCGGCCAGCGTCCGGTCGTAGCGTTCCGCCCAGAGCAGCGTGCCATCCGTGCCGTTCAGCAATTGCGCGGTGACGCGAACGCGATCTGCCGCGCGGCGCACGCTGCCTTCCAGCACGTACTTGACGCCAAGGTCCTCCGCTACCTGTTGCGCATTGGCCTGCCGGCCCTTGTAGCTGAACGACGAGTTACGGGCTGCGACCAGCAGCCAGCGACAGCGCGCCAACGTGGCGATCAGCTCGTCCGTGAAGCCATCCGAGAAATGTTCCTGGCCCTCGATGCTCGACATGTTGCTGAAGGGCAGCACCGCGATGGAGGGCCGATTGCGGACGGGGCCTGTGACCGGATCCTTCGGCGCGGCAGGCGAGGGAGGCGGTTCGCTTTCCGCCGTCCACCGCCAGACACGGATCGGTCGCTCGATGTTCTTGAGCTTGCGGTTGCCGAAATCAATCGCCCTGAAGTCAAGCTTCGACCGGATCTGGTCATTGACCTGCTGGGAGACGCAGATGCCGCCTGGAGGCGCCAGCGCCTGCAGGCTTGCGGCGACATTCACGCCGTCGCCGAAGATGTCCTCGTCTTCGACCAGCACATCATCAACGTGGATGCCGATGCGCCACAACATGCGCCGATCCGGCTCGACGGCCTCATTCAGCGCAAGCAATGCTCTCTGGATGTCCATGGCACAGCCGACGGCATCGACGACGCTCGCAAATTCAGCCAACGTGCCGTCGCCGACGAATTTGACCACGCGCCCATGATGTCTGCCGATGCTGGGGACAATGACTTCGCTGTTGTGCGCTTTCAGCATTGCGAAAGTGCCGCTTTCGTCAAGGCCCATCAGCCGGGAAAAGCCGACCACATCAGCATCCAAGATTGCTGCCAGACGCCGCGTCATGCGCCACCCTCCTGGTTTCAAGACAGTAACACGGCACTGCGCGATGTCCACCGCAGTAAGAAGCGATGGGTTCGCCGGCCGGCGTCCCCATCGTGACGGTGTGGCGACGAGAAATGCGGTACGTACATCTTGCAGCCCGAGACCGACCGTGGTTAAGTCGGCCGCCTTCGATCTCCGCCCGGTGGGGAAGATTTGTAGTTTCGCCGAAATCGGCTTGCAGACTTCAAATCGCGTGCTAGAACACTATCAGAAACGTTTACGGTCATCTTTTAGGGAGGAATTGACATGAAAACGATCAAGGGTCCAGGCCTGTTCCTTGGCCAGTTCGCGGGCGATGCCGCGCCTTTCAATTCGTGGGATTCGATCACCAAATGGGCAGCCGACATCGGCTACAAGGGCGTGCAGGTTCCGACCTGGGCGGGCCAGCTGATCGATCTCAAGAAAGCAGCGTCCTCGAAGGATTATTGTGACGAATTCGCCGGCGTCGCACGCAAGAACGGCGTCGAAGTCACCGAGCTTTCCACCCATCTTCAGGGCCAGCTCGTCGCCGTGCATCCGGCCTATGACGAAGCCTTCGACGGCTTTGCAGCACCTGAGGTGCGCGGCAATCCGAAGGCGCGTCAGGAATGGGCTGTCGAACAGGTCAAGATGGCGCTGACGGCGTCCAAGCATCTCGGCATCAAGGCACATGCGACCTTCTCCGGCGCGCTCGCCTGGCCCTTCATCTATCCGTGGCCGCAGCGCCCGGCCGGTCTTGTCGAAACCGCCTTCGACGAGCTTGCCAAGCGCTGGACGCCGATCCTCGACCATGCCGACGAAAACGGCGTCGACGTCTGCTACGAAATCCATCCGGGCGAAGACCTGCACGACGGTATCACGTTCGAGATGTTCCTCGAGCGCGTGAAGAACCATCCGCGCGCCAACATGCTCTATGATCCGTCGCACTATGTGCTGCAGTGCCTGGATTACCTCGACAACATCGACATCTACAAGGACCGGATCAAGATGTTCCACGTCAAGGATGCCGAGTTCAACCCGACCGGTCGCCAGGGCGTCTATGGCGGTTACCAGGGCTGGGTCGAGCGTGCCGGCCGCTTCCGTTCGCTCGGCGACGGCCAGGTCGATTTCGGCGCGGTCTTCTCGAAGATGACGGCCAACAACTTCGACGGCTGGGCCGTGGTCGAATGGGAATGCGCGCTGAAGCATCCGGAGGATGGCGCCCGCGAAGGTGCCGAGTTCGTCAAGGCGCACATCATTCGCGTCACCGAGAAGGCGTTTGACGACTTCGCAGCGGGCGGTACGGACCAGGCGGCCAACCGCCGCATGCTCGGTCTCTGAGGCCGCGGCCCTCTCGACAGGAGGGCTGATTGGAACGCAGCGGGAAGGGCTCTCCCTTCCCCAGCCGACCGAGGGAAGGGCTGTTTCTGCCCTACGCAAATTCAGGAGGAACCAATGGCAATTGAAGCATCTACAGAACAGGCGCGCGAACCGCGCATCCGTCTCGGCATGGTCGGCGGCGGTGCCGGCGCGTTCATCGGCGCCGTTCACCGCATCGCGGCCCGCATCGACGACCAGTACGATCTGATATCAGGCGCGCTGTCGTCAACGCCGGAAAAGGCGATTGCATCGGGCCGCGACCTCGGCCTCGATCCGTCGCGCACCTATTCCAGCTATCGCGAGATGGCGATCCGCGAAGCCAAGCTGAAGAACGGCATCGAGGCGGTTTCGATCGTCACGCCGAACCATGTGCACTATGACGCCGCGAAGGAATTCCTGCGTCGCGGCATTCACGTCATCTGCGACAAGCCGCTGACCTCGAACCTTGCCGACGCCAAGAAGCTGAAGAAGGTCGCCGACGAGAGCGGCGCTCTCTTCATCCTCACGCACAACTACACCGGCTATCCGATGGTTCGCCAGGCACGCGAGATGATCGCCAATGGCGAACTCGGCGACATCCGGATCGTCCAGGCCGAATATCCGCAGGATTGGCTGACCGAGGCCGTCGAGCAGACAGGCGCCAAGCAGGCCGTGTGGCGCACCGACCCGGCGCAGTCGGGTGCGGGCGGCTCGACCGGCGATATCGGCACGCATGCCTATAACCTCGCGTCCTTCGTATCAGGCCTCGAACTCGACAGCCTGGCTGCTGATCTCGACAGCTTTGTGCCCGGCCGGCGGCTGGACGACAACGCTCACGTTATGCTTCGCTTCAAGGCGAAGGGGTCGGAGAAGGCGGCCAAGGGCATGCTCTGGTGCAGCCAGGTGGCCCCCGGCCATGAGAACGGTCTGAAGGTCCGCGTCTATGGCACCAAGGGCGGTCTCGAATGGGTTCAGGCCGATCCGAACTATCTGTGGTTTACGCCGTTCGGCGAGCCGAAGCGCCTGATCACCCGCAACGGCGCCGGTTCCGGCCCGGCGGCGGCCCGCGTTTCGCGCATCCCGTCCGGTCACCCGGAGGGCTATCTCGAAGCCTTCGCGACGATCTACACGGAAGCTGCGCACGCCATCAACGCGCACAAGAAGGGCAAGGCGGTCGACAAGGCCGTCGTTTACCCGACCGTTGATGACGGCGTGAAGGGCGTTGCCTTCGTCGAAGCCTGTGTGGCTTCTTCGAAGAAGAACGGTGCCTGGGTCAAGGTCTGATCCTCACTCGACTACTCTGACGGATACAACTAATGAGCGCGTTTCCTAGAATATTAGGATGCGCGCTCATTGTCGTTTAACAATGCTATGGCAGAAAATGCGCGCAACCACATGGAGAGATGGTCGATGAAAGTTTCTGCCAAAGTTCTGACATGCGCGTTTGCGCTCGCTGCGTTTCCGGCATTGTCGCAGGAAGTCCCCAACCGCGCACCGAACTTCTATGCCGGCGAGCGTGCTCTCGGCACGGTCAAGGTGCAGACGACGATGTCCCTCTCGGTGCCTGTTGAGGTCGGGCAGGAAATCGGTGAACAGATCAAGGCAGCCCAGAAAGGGCTCTACACGATGGCTAGCGAGCAATGTGATCTCATCCTGCAGGCACTGGCCGAAAGCTGCCAGATCACCAACCTCACCAGCAGCGTGGATCTCAATCGCGGTGGGCGCAACGAAATCCTCGTGAATGCCGCAGTGACAATGGCCGTGAAGGTCAAGGACGCAGCGAAGGGGCCCTAACCAACACGGCGTCATTGAGACGCCGAAGTGCAAGCCCGCTTCGATTTATCCGGCAAACGGTGGCCAGGTCAGGCACGGACCCTCGCCGGTTTGCGGTTGCACCCGATATCGCCTTGATTTCAGCCCTCTGCCCGCCTAGATTGCGGCCATCGCCAATACCAACAGGATGTGTGCAGCAATGGATTCCACGCCGATCGCAACGCCAGCTCGCCTTGCCATTCGGGAGTCCTTTATCCATGCCTGCATCCATTACCCTATCCAATCTTTTGTGGTCCACGCCTGACGGGCGACCCCTTCTTTCCCATCTCGATCTGAGCTTCGGCGCCGAGCGAACCGGTCTTGTCGGCCGCAATGGTGTCGGCAAGACGACGCTGCTCAAGCTCGTCTCTGGCGAACTGCAACCGCAATCCGGCAGCATTGCCTTTGGCGGACGGCTCGGCATCCTGCGCCAGTCGGTCCAGGTGGAGGAGGGGGCAACGGTCGCCGATCTCTTCGATGCCAGTGATGCCTCGCAATCCTTCGCCGCGCCGAAGCTGGCGACGCCACTGCCGACGAACTCGCCATTGCTGATTGGACGATCGAGGCGCGTATCGCCGCGGCGATCGAACGCGTCGGGCTGGACGCAGAACCGGAGACGTTGCTTATCTCGCTTTCCGGCGGCCAGCGGACGCGTGTGGGTCTTGCGGCCCTCGTCTTCTCCGATCCCGATTTCCTGATCCTCGACGAGCCGACCAACAATCTCGACCGGGATGGGCGGGAGGCTATCATCACGTTGCTTTCCGGCTGGCGCGCCGGCGCCATCGTCGTCAGCCATGATCGGGAGTTGCTCGATACCATGGATGCGATCGTCGAGATCACCAGCCTCGGTGCCCGGCGATATGGTGGAAACTGGAGCGCCTTTCAGGTGCGCAAGGCGCTTGAGCTCGCCGCCGCCGAGCACGACCTCGCGGACGCGGAGCGGCGTGTTGCCGATGTGGTCCGCAGCGCCCAGGTCGCGGCGGAACGACAGGCCCGCAGCGATCGCAACGGCCGCAAGAAGGCGGCAAGAAGCGATATGCCGCGTATCGTCGCCGGTGGCCTCAAGCGGGCGGCGGAAAACACCAGCGGCAACAAGGTTCGCCTTGGCGAAAAACGCCGCGAGGAGGCATGGAGGAGGCGGCCGCGGGGCGGCAGCGGATCGAGATCCTGCAGCCCTTTTCAGCGCAACTCGCGTCAACCGGGTTGCCGCCCGGCAGGCATGTCTTGCGGTTGGAGCGCGTCACCGCGGGCTATCGGCCCGAGGCGCCGATCATCCGAAACCTCTCTTTTGCCATGACCGGCCCCGATCGCGTCGCGATCGCCGGGCCGAACGGCTCCGGCAAGACGACAGTGCTGGCGCTGATCACAGGCGTGCTGCAGCCGTGGTCCGGGACCGTTTCCGTCATGACCGGCTTTTCACTGTTCGATCAGAGTGTCAGTCTGCTCGATCGATCGTTGTCGATCCGCGAGAATTTTAGCAATCTCAATCCCCAGGCCAATGAGAATGCCTGCCGTGCGGCTCTGGCGCGTTTCATGTTCCGGGCGGATGCCGCCCTGCAGCAGGTGTCGACGCTCTCGGGCGGGCAGTTGCTGCGCGCCGGTCTTGCCTGTGTTCTCGGTGGCGCAAAGCCGCCGCCGCTGCTCATCCTCGACGAACCGACCAACCATCTGGATATCGATTCCATTGCAGCCGTAGAAGCGGGGCTGCAGGCCTATGACGGAGCGCTGCTTGTCGTCAGCCACGACGAGGTGTTTCTGGAGAATATCGGCATATTGCGTCTGCTTCAGCTTCCGCTTGGCGAAGAGCTTCTTCTCTAGGCGGGCCGGGTGCGGGGTCAGATGTAAAGGCCGGCCATCTTGCGCCAGGCGCCTGCCCGGTGAGCGCGGCCTTCCCAGACATGCAGCTGGTGGCCGACCTGCTTCTCCGCCAGCAGCCGGCTGAGGTGATAGTTGTTGTCGAGGAAGGGGTCGGCGTCACCGATGGTCAGGACGATCTCGACCTCGCGCAGCTTATCCAGCTGCCAGCCGCCGTTTAGCCCCGGCAGGAAGTGCGTCGGCGTGTGGAAATAGACCGTGTCGTCGTAATAGCCGTCGAACAGATCGCCGAAGGAGTCGACCCTGATCGTCAGGTCGTAGCGGCCGGAGAAGGCAACCAGCTTGCGGAACAGATGCGGATGCCGGAAGACCAGGCTGGCGGCCTGGAAGGCGCCGAGGCTGCAGCCATGCACGATGGTGCACTCATGTCCGTTATTCGATGCCATCAGCGGCAGGGCTTCGTTCAGGATATAGTCTTCGAAGGCCGTGTGGCGGCGGATTCGGTCAGCCGGATGCCGGTCGAAGCCGTAGAAGGTCTCTGTGGCCAGCTCCTCGATGCAATAGAGCTGCAGCTGGCCGGCTTGCAGCTTGTCGGAAAGGCTTTCGACCACGCCGAGCCTTTCGTATTCCCAGAAACGTCCCTCGCGGGTCGGAAACATCAGGACCTTGGCGCCGGCATGGCCGAACACCAGCAGTTCCATCTCGCGATGCAGGCGTGGACTATGCCAGCGCAGATATTCCCGGTTCATAACACCTTGAAGAAATCTCGGACTTTCTCGCGCAGTACCGCGTTCTGCTCAGTGCTGCCGGGATAATCGAAGTGCCCCGCATCCAATATGAAGGTTTCATTATATTTTGATGTCGGAAGGGCGTTGGCCACCGCGAACTGGCAGGGCGGCGCGACGGCGGGGTCGAAGAGGGCGACGGCTGCGAGCATCGGCACCTCGATCCGGCTTGCGGCACTGGCTGCGTCGAACATCCGCAGGGTCTCGAGAACGCTTCCATGTGTCGTCTGGTATGTCTGCACGGAATCTGCGCTGCCGACGGTCGGTAGCGTCAGCCATAGCTCCCGGTCGCCGAAGGTCGGGACGACGAGGTGGCCGCGATCGATGCGCGGATCGAACGGGATCGCCAGCGCGCCGATGCCGCCGCCGAAGCTGACGCCGCTGTAGCCGATGTGGCCTGAGAGCCATGGATAARGTGTGAGAAGCGACGAGACGGCAAGCCAGAGATCATCGACGCAGCCGCCGATGATGTAGGTGTTCGGGTTGTCGATACCCTGCAGGACATGCCCCGACGCATCGGCCGGAATGGGCGGGCGGGCGCTGAGCGACAGGCCACGGGCGCAGGGGAAGAAAATGGCAGCTTCCTCGACAGGCAGGTCGAAATCGGGCGCATCGCGGCCGCCATAGCCGTGGCCCACCACCAATCCGCGGCCCACCGGCAGCCGCCGTGGCAGGAGCAGCCAGCCGCCGATCTCGAATCCACCGGTCGAGGTGTAGGTGATGTCGAGGACCTGCCAGTCGGGATGCGTCAGGGTGCTCTTTCGAAGCACCGGCTGCGGGTCCGTGGCGATCGCTCTTTCGTATCGGGCCTGCCAGAACGCATCGAACCCCGGCGGCGCTTCGGGCGGAACGATCGCTCGGAGGTCGGCAAGGGTCATGCCGTAGGTGGGGTTAAAGGCGAAGGGGTGTGTGGTGGGAATGCTCATGGGAGGGTTGTTTCGCGAAAGGGCGCGCAATGCAAGGCGGGAGCGCCTGATGCGCAAGGCGCCCCCGGAACGGCTAACCTGAAACGTTACAGCATTGTCATTTCCACGCTGTACAACATCGGTCCGCTTGGCTAAACCGCCTCTTGAAACCATGAAGAACGGGATTTTCATGATCGATCCGAAGACCCTTGCTGCCCGCTTCCCGGGCGATTTCACGTTCGGCGTTGCGACGGCGGCGTTTCAGATTGAAGGCGCTTCCAAGGCAGACGGCCGCAAGCCCTCCATCTGGGATGCCTTCTGCAACATGCCGGGTCGCGTATTCAACCGCGACAATGGCGATGTCGCCTGCGATCACTATAACAGGCTCGATCAGGACCTCGATCTCATCAAGTCCATGGGCGTCGACGCCTACCGCTTCTCGATCGCCTGGCCGCGCATCATTCCTGATGGTACCGGCCCGGTAAACGAGGCGGGCCTCGATTTCTACGATCGTCTCGTCGATGGCTGCAAGGCGCGTGGCATCAAGACCTTCGCAACGCTTTACCATTGGGATCTGCCGCTGCTTCTCGCCGGCGACGGCGGCTGGACGGCGCGCTCGACGACCTATGCATTCCAGCGCTACGCCAAGACAGTGATGGCCCGCCTCGGCGACCGCCTCGATAGCGTCGCGACCTTCAACGAGCCATGGTGCATCGTCTGGCTCAGCCATCTCTATGGCATTCATGCGCCGGGCGAACGCAATATGCAGGCAGCGCTTCACGCCATGCACCACATGAATCTCGCGCATGGCCTCGGCGTCGAAGCGATCCGCGCGGAAGCGCCCAACGTGCCTGTAGGCCTCGTGCTCAACGCCATGTCCGTCATGCCGGGCTCCGACAGCGCTGCCGACATTGCGGCTGGCGAACGCGCGCACCAGTTCCACAACGGCGCCTTCTTCGATCCGGTCTTCAAGGGCGAGTACCCGAAGGAGTTCCTGGAAGCACTCGGCGAGCGCATGCCCGTTGTGGAAGAGGGTGATCTCAAGATCATCAATCAGAAGCTCGACTGGTGGGGCCTCAACTATTACACGCCGTTGCGAGTTGCTGATGATCCGGCAAAGAACGGCGACTTCCCCTGGACTGTCGAGGCGCCACGCGTCAGCGACGTGAAGACCGATATCGGCTGGGAAGTGTATGCGCCTGGCCTGAAGAACGTCGTCGAGGATCTCTATCGCCGCTACGAGCTGCCGGAGTGCTACATCACCGAGAACGGCGCCTGCTACAACATGGACGTCGTCAACGGCGAGGTCGACGACCAGCCGCGCCTCGACTATTACAGCGAGCACCTCGATACCGTCGCCGACCTGATCAAGGACGGGTATCCGATGCGCGGCTACTTCGCCTGGAGCCTGATGGACAATTTCGAATGGGCCGAGGGCTACCGGATGCGGTTCGGCCTCGTGCATGTTGATTACGAGACCCAGGTCCGCACGGTAAAGAAGAGCGGCAAGTGGTACAGCGAACTTGCGGCACAGTTCCCGAAGGGCAACCACAAGAGCAGCTGACGAGCGCATGGCGCGAATCGGCGCCGTGGCTTAAACCGTGCGCATGGGAAAGCCGCTCTTCCTCTATGCGCTCTGCGGCAGCCAGCGAAAGGCTTCGACCAATCGCCGGTTGCTCGAAGCCCTGCGGGATAATGCGCCCGCAGGCGTCGTAGTCGAGATCTGCGAGCTGATCGGCGAGCTGCCGATCTTCAACCCGGACCGCGAGGGCGAGAACACGCCAGCGATCGTCGAAGAGTTTGCAGCCAAGATCCGTGCGGCCAACGGCATTATCGTCGCATGTCCGGAATATGCCCATGGCCTGCCCGGGGGATTGAAGAACGCGCTTGATTGGCTCGTTTCCCGCGACGAAGTGCCGTTCAAGCCCGCAATGATTGCGCATGCCTCGCATCGCGGCGATTTCGCCCTCGAGCAGTTGACCGAAGTACTGAAGACGATGTCGCTGCGGCTTGTCGACGAGGCTTTTCTAAAGATCTCGTTGCTTGGCAAGACGGATGGCGGACAATCTGACGTCCTTGCCGAAGCCGTGAAAAGCGGGCTTCTCGTATCTGTGCTTGTAAAATTCTGCGCTGCAATCAATCGCGTTGGCGTCTGACTCATTCCGTCAAGTTGCGGAAAAAATTGCGTAATCAATGTATTTTCCTGACGTTTTGGGGGCTAGCGGTTACGGCGAAAAAATCGCCGATGATTAATCGTTACATCGATCCCTTAACCGTTTTTTGAGCCCTGGCTGGCAGACTTCCGTGATCGGGGAGCAATGAATGCGGGCAATTTTCGGGGGCAACAAGAAAGTATCGGGCATCGGTCGTCATGCGACGGTCGCCGGCGTGCTTTTCTCCTTTGCCATTGTTGTCGCAATTGTCACGACGCTCGTGTTGAGCGCGCTCGAGCGCGTTGCGGATCGATCCAACGTGCTGGATGACGAGCGCTCCCGTGAAACTGTCTCCGGCGCCCTGAAGACCTTCGAGATGCAGTTGGGCGCGACGCTCAACGATTATGCAGCCTGGGACGATGCCGCGGTGAACGTCTATGCCGCCGATGGCATGGCCTGGACGATCAGCAACTACGGCGAAATGTCGGTCAACAGCTCCCTCTTCGATATGGCAATCGTGATCGATGACGAGAAGAAGTCGATCATGGCCTATCAGGAAGGCAAGCCGATGGAAGGCGCGCTGGACGATTTCTTCTCGCCCGCGCTCTGGTCACTCTTCGACAAGGTGAAAGCGGCGGGCCTGCAGGACAAACCGGAGGCGACAGGTTTCGTCGATACCAAATCCGGTATTGCGGCGGTCGGCGTCGCGCTGGTGCGCGAGAAATCCGGCGCGCTCGATATGCCGGCGGGAAAACATCGCTATCTCATCTTTGCCCGCCACCTAGGTTCCGAGAGGGTGGCCGAACTTGGCGCGACCTATGTGGTCGACGGTTTGAAGCTGGTCGCCCCTGATTTCGAAGCCCCGTATTCGGTGGCGATCGCCGACGCCAAAGCGGCCATGCTCGGCAAGCTCATCTGGCTGTCGCGGGGGCCCGGCGATATCGGCTATGGCGAAGTTCGTCCGATGGTCGTCAAGGCACTCGGACTTGTCGGCTTGTTCTTCATTGTTCTGCTCATCATCGGTTGGCTGGCGCTACGCCGCCTCAAGGCCGAGGAAATCATTGCCCGAGAGGAAGCCAATCGTGACCGGTTGAGCGGCCTGTTGAACCGAGATGGGCTTGGAACCGCGATCGACGCCTTCGTTGCCGAGGCAGCGCAAACGCATCGCAATGTGCTCATCCTCTATCTCGATCTCGACGGCTTCAAGGAAGTCAACGACGCTTATGGTCATGGCACCGGCGATCAGCTGATCCGCGCGGTCGCAGCTGGCCTCAACGTGCTCATTCCTGTGGGCGCCGTGCTCGCCCGCATCGGCGGCGACGAGTTCGCCATCGCTTTTGTCTCCGAAAGTGAGCACGCCGTTGCCCTGCAGCTTTCCGAGCAGATCCTGGACTTCCTCGCAGAACCGCTGGAGATCGGCCGGCGCGTCGTCGTCATCGGTGCAAGCATCGGCATCGCCATGTCGGAGGGTGGTGCGATCGACCGCGAGGAACTGGTGCGCCGGGCTGACCTTGCCATGTACAAGGCCAAGGAAGCCGGCCGTGCACGCATGACGCTTTACGATCCAGCCATGGACGCCGACCGGGCCGAGCGCAATGCGCTGGAACTCGATTTGCGCATGGCGATCGAAGGCGGTGATTTGCAGATTGCCTATCAGCCGCTGATCGATGCTGCGACCCATGAAATGACGGGCGTCGAGGCGTTGGTGCGATGGAACCGCCCGGGTCACGGGCCGGTCTCGCCTGAAGTGTTTATCCCCATTGCGGAAACTAGCGGGCTTATCGAAGCGCTGGGGCTCTTTGTTTTGCGCAAGGCTTGCGAGACAGCCAAGCAATGGCCGGAACTGCGCATCTCGGTCAATGTTTCTCCGGGGCAGTTCCGTAACCCGGCCTTTGTCGACTATGTCCGATACGTGCTGAAGCAGACGGAGATCGAGGCCAAGCGGGTGACCCTTGAAGTCACCGAAGGTTACATGATCCAGAACCCTCAGCGTACCCGGCAGGCGATCGAGCGACTGAAGACACTCGGCGTCAAGGTTGCGCTCGACGACTTCGGCTCGGGCTTTTCTTCCATCGGCTACCTGCGCCAGTTCGGCTTCGACCG
The DNA here is from genome assembly GCF_056394785.1 of Rhizobium sp. 10N414. Classification (NCBI taxonomy): domain Bacteria; kingdom Pseudomonadati; phylum Pseudomonadota; class Alphaproteobacteria; order Hyphomicrobiales; family Rhizobiaceae; genus Rhizobium; species Rhizobium sp. 10N414. The sequence goes on from NZ_JBFTIN010000013.1 coordinate 118,850, forward strand.
CATCAAGATCGACCGCTCGCTGGTCATGGACATCCTGGAAAGCGACAGCCAACGCGAAATGCTGCAGGCGACGGTGGCACTTGCCCGCTCGCTCGACATTCCGGTCACGGCCGAGGGTATCGAGACCGAAGAGCAGGGCATAGCGGTGCGGCTCTTCGGCTGTGATACGTTACAGGGCTACTTCTTTGGCCGGCCGATGCCGGCCGATCAGATCACCGAACGGCTGATGCGGTCGCGCGCGGCAAAGGTCACCACCCGCCGCACCAACGCCGCCTAATCAGGTTCCGATGTGCTTTTGGCCACGCTTCTTGGCGAGCGCGATCTGATGCTGCCGCTGGCGGTAGCGCAGGCGGTCGTCTTCGCTGCGCGTGCTGTAGCAGTTGCTGCAGGAAACGCCTTCCTCGTAGTGAGGTGAGGTGATCTCCTCAGCTGTTATCGGATTGCGGCAGGCGTGGCAAAGCTTGTGTTCGCCTTCCTTTAGGCCATGCTCGACCGAGACGCGCTCGTCGAAGACGAAGCAGGCGCCATCCCAGAGGCTTTCTTCCTGCGGGACTTCCTCGAGATACTTCAGGATGCCGCCCTTGAGGTGATAGACCTCCTCGAAGCCCTGCTCCTTCATGAAGGCGGTTGCCTTCTCGCAGCGGATGCCGCCGGTGCAATACATGGCGATCTTCGGCTTGTTGTGCAGGCCGGTATTGTTGCGCACCCAGTCCGGAAACTCGCGGAAGGTCTTCGTATTCGGGTCAACAGCACCGCGGAAGATGCCGATTGCCGTCTCATAGTCGTTGCGCGTGTCGATGACGATCGTGTCGGGATCGGAGATCAGCGCATTCCAGTCCTGCGGCGCGACATAGGTGCCGACCACCTTGTTCGGATCGATGTTCTCGACGCCCATGGTGACGATCTCTTTCTTGAGCTTCACCTTCATGCGCAGGAATGGCATCTTCGATGCGTGGCTTTCCTTGTGCTCGAGCGCGGCAAATTCCGGCTGCGCGCACAGGTAGGCGAGCACTGTCTTGATGCCCGCGTCCGGTCCGGCGATCGTGCCGTTGATCCCCTCGTGCGCCAGAAGCAGCGTACCCTTCACGCCATTGTCTTCGCAAAGTGCCTGCAGCGGCTCGCGCAGGCTTTCGAAGCGCGGCACGGAAACAAAATGGTAAAGCGCCGCGACGAGAAAAGGGCTCGCCGCTGCCGTCGGTTGGGTCAGCGTGTCTGTCATACGGCTGGAAATACAGGTTTCGGCCCGCGAACGCAATCGGCGGGATCGTCGCGGTTAGCAACGGCCCTCCAGAGCAGCGCGATCCGGTCCGCTTCCTTGTCATAATCTTTCGGGAACACATCCTCGGCACGGTCCAGCGCTGCATTCCGATCTTCCTGCTGGCGGAAGATGATGGCGTCGAGCAGACGGGCGAGATCGTCGGCACCCGGAAAAAGGTGCGGCTCTGCCTCGACGAGTTCGCAGAGCACATCGAGATCGTGGACGTGACCGAGCAGATCAACGAGTTGGCTGGCCGCTTCGTACTTCGCCTTCATTGCCGTCGGCCACAGGGGGCGGAGAAGAGTGTGATAGGCGCGGTAGTCCTGCGTCCGTTTGCGCAATGTATGGAAGGTTTCCGCCGAGGCTTCGTCGTGACAGGAGGCAATTGCTTTCTGCGCTCCGCGGACGGTTTTTCGCCAGCCTTTGGCGATCAGTCGCGCATTCCTGCTCTGACGGCCGTTGAACTCGATTGTGTCGAGCGCGGCGATGGCCTCCCCAAGCATGCCGGGTATTTCCGATAGCCGCTGCTCCAGGCCGCTCTCGGCGGCCCCAAGCATACGATCGCGGCGCATCTCGAGTGCAGAGACGATGCGGCCGAGTGTCTCACCCTCCTCGGCATCGCGCGCGTTCTCCTTCAGGTAGACGGCAGTGTCGATCAGCGCCGCGGCATCACGGATTGTGGAGACGGATTTGGCGACGTCGCGGAGCCTGGCGTTCTCCCGCTCGCGAAAGGCCGGGATGTCCCTGGCGACGAGGCGATAGAGCGAGCGAACGCGTTTCAGGTTCTTGCGGAAGTCATGGATGGCCTCGTGCGTGCCATTCGGCCTCTCTTCAATAATGTCTATCGCCTCTCGCAGGTGGCCAGCGGCCGCTCTACGAAATTCGTCTGTGAGATGGTGGTCAGGCCGTATGCGAAAAGGCATGCCTATCGTGCTCGAATTCGGTGGCAAGGGCCTGATTTGAGTAGCGGAAATCACCTGTAACTTCACGGCCGATCCAGGCGGGCAGCGTTGGATTGTCGTCTTCCGAATCCATTTCGACTTCTGCGATTACCAGTCCGTGGTGCTCGCCGGCGAAGACATCGACCTCCCAGACAAAACCATCATGGGGGACGCGGTGGCGCGTCTTCTCGATGACAATGCCGACTGCCTCCTTCAAGAGCTCTTCAGCGTCGCCAACAGGGATATCGTACTCGAATTCGTCGCGCGTCATCGTGCTGCGGCCTATCTTGACCGTCAGCCGTGCTTTCTTGTCATCCAGCACACGAATGCGGACCGATCGGTCGTCCATGGAGGCAATGTAGCCCTGCCGTAGCTTCGATTTCGTCTCGGCTTCGGAACGCCATGCATCGCTGCGTACTAGAAACTTCCGCTCGATTTCTTTCGCCATTTCCGATGACCTTTTGTGACGATTTTATTACGCTAGCCTAATTTTCCCGCTATGGGTACCCATTCTGTTACGAGGATAGGTTTTGTCTCGACAAAGCGCACCCTTGGAGGTATTTCGAGACCCGAATTCAATCGTTTCAAAAGGATCACGCGGCCATGGGCGAAAAGACAGAAAAGCTCCTTTCCATCCTGAAACTTCAGCCTGTTGTACCGGTTCTGATCGTCGATGACGTCAAGTCCGCGGTTTCGCTGGCGCGTGCTCTTGTCGCAGGCGGCCTGAAGGCGATCGAAATCACCATGCGCACGCCAGCCGCCCTCGATGCCGTTCGCGCCGTTGCCGACGAGGTCGAAGGCGCTGAGGTGGGTGCCGGCACCATTCTCAACGCCGCCCATTGGGATGCCGCGGTCGCTGCCGGCTCGAAATTCGTCGTTAGCCCGGGCGCGACGCAGGAGCTGCTGGATGCGGCCCGCAATTCCTCCGTTCCGCTGCTGCCGGGTGCTGCGACCGCAAGCGAGGTCATGGCGCTGCGCGAGGAAGGCTACAAGGTGCTGAAGTTCTTCCCGGCAGAACAGGCTGGCGGCGCTGCCTATCTCAAGGCGCTGTCTTCGCCGCTCGCAGGTACAGTCTTCTGCCCGACCGGCGGCATCTCGCTGAAGAATGCGATGGATTACCTGTCGCTGCCGAACGTTATCTGCGTCGGCGGCTCCTGGGTGGCTCCGAAGGAATTGGTTGCTGCGGGCGATTGGGCCGGCATCACCAAGCTCGCGTCGGAAGCCGCTGCACTGAAGGCTTGATTCCAGGATAAACGGCATTTGATGCAGGCGGAATTTCCGCCTGCATTTGTATTTTGGGCGTCAGCACCTATCTCCCATTTGGCCTCTAGACAGGGAGATGATGAGGAATGATCGACGCGAAGAAGCTTCTTGAGCAGTTTCTGGGTTCGCAGGTGCCGGGTGTCGGCGGTACCGTCAAGGACCGGGCGGGCGACGCGATCCAGATGGCCAAGGACAATCCGTGGAAAGCCGGTGCGCTGGCAACCGTTCTGCTCGGGACCAAGGCTGGACGCAGCATTTCCGGCAATGCGCTTACTATCGGCGGTCTCGCTGCGATCGCCGGTCTCGGCTATCAGGCCTATAAGAATTATCAGGCAGGGCAGGCGCCGGCTACTCCGTCCGATGCGCCCCCACCAAGGACGGCCGTGCTGCCGCCCCCCGCTGACTCCGGCTTCAGCACCGGTTCCCCCGCCCAAAGCAACGAATTCGTCCTCGTTCTCATCCGCGCCATGATCGCCGCGGCCAAGGCCGATGGCCATGTCAACGATGACGAACGCGCCCTCATCCTCGAGAAGATCAGGGCCGCGGATGTCGCCGCCGAAGCCGCCTTCTTCATCGAACGGGAGTTGTCGCTGCCGACGGATCTCGACGCACTGGTTGCCGCCGCCGAGACTGAGGAGCAGCGGGTGGAGCTCTACACCGCGTCACGCCTGACCATTGAGCCGGATTCGCGCGCCGAGCGCGGCTATCTCGACCTGCTGGCTGGTCGCCTTGGCCTTCCCGATGCTTTGGTCGACCACATCGAGGCGACGGTGTCCTCCGCCAAGGTCAGCCTCTAAAAGCATCATTCGGCCAGTTGCCTTTCCCAGGCGGCTGGCCTAAGCCATGTCTCCTTACCCGGAGGAGCGTATGCGCGATCTATCGAATTTCAAGGGCTGTCCGGCACCCCAGCCGGTGACCCTCAGGGGGCGTTTTGTCACCGTCGAACCTTATGTCCGCGAGCAGCATCTGCAGGCGTTGTGGGACGGACTTGGCGGCATGGCCATCAATCCCTTGCTGCGCTACTTCTCGCAGCCCGATTTTACAGGTACCGAGGACTTCGCCGCCTGGCTTCAGTCTGTCGCCAAATCGGGTTGGCTGACGCATGTCTTCCGCGACAACAGCTCCGGCAAGATCGTCGGCATGGCGAACTACATGCGGGCCGATCCGGCCAATGGCGTGGTCGAGGTCGGCGGCGTCGCGCACGGTGCCGACATGAAGCGCTCGCCGCTCTCCACCGAAGTTCACTATCTGATGGCCAAGCATGTCTTCGAGGATCTCGGTTACCGGCGCTACGAGTGGAAATGCGACAATCTGAACGAGGCGAGCAAGACGACGGCGGCCCGCTACGGTTTCACCTACGAAGGCGTGTTCCGCCAGCACATGATTTCCAAGGGCCGCAATCGCGATACGGCCTGGTTTTCGATGCTCGATTCCGAATGGCCTGTCCTGAACGCAGCGTTCGAGGCCTGGCTGTCTCCCAGCAATTTTGATGCAGACGGCAAGCAGAAGCGGCGGCTGGAGGAAATCCGCGCCGAGCTGACCAAGGAATCGGCAGAGTGACGGATCCGAGATCGGAAGGCCGTTCGCAGGCAATTGCGGCGGCCATCATCCTTATGGCCGCCGGCCTCGTGCTCTATTTCATGCCGGCCATCATTCTCGCACTTGGCAGCTACTCGCCGTATCTGGCGGCTGGTGTCGGCGCGTGCCTGGTTCTGGCTTTTTTCGTCGTCTTCTGGCTGAGGGCGAGATATCAGCGCCAGCGCGGTAAATAGCGCCGTAGGCTCTAGCCCTGTAGCGAGGCGCCGAGTAGCAGTGCGCCCATGGCAATCACCAGCAGGGCGCCTAGGATTTCGATCGTATTCCCGATCCACACCGACGCGGCTGAGCCGCGCCCGGCGAGGCGCATCGCAGTGCCTTTGGCAGTGACCGCGAGTGTTGCCAGCATCGCGACCGTTATCGCGGTGCCAAGCGACATCGCGATCACCGATAGCACGCCGCCGAGATAGAGGCCGTTCAGCAGCGAGAATGTCATGACCAGCAGCGCGCCCGAGCAGGGGCGTAAGCCAACGGCGATGATGGCCGACCAGGCTTCGCGGACATTGAACTTCTCGGCCTTAAGCAGGGACGGATCGGGCATGTGCGATTGGCCGCAGGTCTCGCAGGCCATGCCGGCAATGAACTTGTGCCCGGCTCTGAGCGCCTGCGCTTCACCGAAGGCGTAGCTCGAACCTTGCTTCTGCGCTGCATTGTCCTGCCAGTCCAGCATCATGCTGACGGGGCCAGACGACGTTGCCATGACCTCACGGCGTGGCATGCCTGCAATGATCCCCCGCAGCTTGCGGAACAACAGCCAGCAACCGAAGAGGATGACCAGGATGAAGCTGGCGATCTCCATCGCCTGCGTCGCGGCCGTCAGGCTTATGCCGGTGCCGCGCAGCACCAGCCATGCGCCGCCGACAAGTGCGATTGCGACAAATCCCTGGAGGAAGGCGGAGACGAAGGAGATGGATACGCCGCGTTTCAGCTCGATCTCATTGGCGATCATGTAGGAGGAGATAACAGCCTTACCGTGCCCGGGGCCGGCGGCGTGAAAGACGCCATAGGCGAAGGAGAGGCCGATCAGCGCCCAGAGATGCCAGGAATCCGCACGCATGGCTCGCAGCGCACCCGTCAGGGCACGATAGAAGGCCTGCTGCTGTGCATTGACATAGAGGAGGAGGGGAGCAAGCGGGCCGCCCGTCGGCTGGAAGCTCGGTTCCGATGTGCCGATGCCGAGCGGCGACTGCGCATGCGCAACGGCCATGCCCGCGACCAGCACGAATGCGGCGCCGAGCGCAATCGGCCGAAGCCGGTGTCTCAGCATGTGAGATCCAGTCGCGTCGCGAAGAGCTTCGACATGTTCGTCCCCGTCGGGTCGTTGAAGAAAGCGTCGGTCAAGGACTGCTTGTTCTCGGCGATCACCTGGTCGGCATCGGGGCGGACGACCTGGTGCTTGCAACTTTTGAACCCGTCGCCGACCAGAACCAGTTCGTTGTCGGTCGGGAAGTCGATCGAGGTGTAGAGCGTCGGGTCGTAGACACCGAAGGTAAGGCCTCCCTTGAGCGGCATCTTTTCCGCCGGCTTGACGGCGAAGAACATCAGCAACTGACCCTGCTTGTAGTCCACATGGATCAGGTCGGGCTTCTCGACCTTTATATTCTTACCGTTCAACGTAAGGTTCATGTAGTAGTCGTAGTCGACCAGCGAATCCCGCACGGTCTTGCCGACCTCGGCCAGCTCGTTCGGGTCCAGCTTCAGATCGGTGTTCTTGTCGAAATCCATCACGACGGACGACGAGAAGACCTCGTCGAAGCGCCAGACGTTGCGCAGTTCAGCAACGTTGCCGTCGTCATCGGCGACGACCTCCAGCCGCGCTTCGACAAACACATGCGGGTGTGCAAAGGCTGCGGCTGGCAAAAGCGACAGGAGCGACGCCATCAGGAATGTCGATTTCTTCATGCGTGCTCTTACTGCGGGATCCCAAACTCACCTGATTCCTCGCCAGTAAATGGGACGGAATTGGGACCGGCCCCAGACGGGAAGCGGTCAGGAATGCTTCTTGAACCAATTGTGAAGGTAGTCGACGAAGATGCGGACCTTGGCCGGCAAGTAGCGGCGATGGGGGTAGACGGCATAGATACCGCGATCGGTCGGAATGTAATCGTTGAACAGCGTCACCAGCTCGCCGCTCTCGATCGGCTTGCGGGCGATGAAATCGGGAATCAGCGCGACGCCGATGCCTGACAGTGCGGCGCGCAGCGTCGCATGTGGGCTGTTGACCTCCATGGGGCCTGTCACCGCAACGGCAAAAGATGTGCTGTCCGGATTGTAGAAGCGAATGCTGCCCTGGCTGCGCGAGTTGGTGTCGACGATGAAGGGGACGTTCGACAGATCCGATGGGTGGGCAAGATCCGGATGGCGCTCCACGAAGTCGGGTGTCGCGCAAAGATGGACGCGGAAATCCGAGATCTTGCGGGCGATCATGCCGGAGTCCTCGAGCTTGGTCACGCGAATGGCGACATCGAAGCCTTCCTCGATGAGATCGACGAATCGGTCGTCCGCGGCGATCTCCAGCGCGAGATCCGGGTTTTCCTTGGCGAAGTCGATCAGCGACTGGCCGACCTCGGCATCGACGAAGGTGCGTGGCACCGAGACCTTCAGTCGGCCCTTCAGTTGGGCGTTATTCTCGCGCACGAGATCGGCGAGGTTGTCGATCTCCTTCAGGATGTCGGATGCCGTGCGGTAGTAGGTATGACCGGCCTCGGTCATGGAGAATTGGCGGGTCGTCCGGTTCAGCAGCAGGGCGCCGAGCTCGTCCTCCAATTCACGCACATATTTCGACAAAAGCGCCTTGGAGCGGCCGGTGCGCCTCGCCGCAGCCGAAAAGCCTTCTGCTTCAACGACATCGATGAAGGCGCGGATGCGGGTGAGGGTGTCCATGACGATCTCCTGAAAAAGCGCCGAACCACCATTCAAATCAGTCGGTTGCGGGCCGTTTTACCACGTTGAACAAATTGCGGTGTATTGTTCAAATATTTTCTGCCGGGAGATGCGAAAAAACCGCTTGATTATGACGGCGAATATTCCTATCTCGTGGTCAGCCCAAAGTCGCACGTGCCCATGGGTGTCCGCCGAACCCTCGAATTGGTGAGGAAATCGGTAAGGTACCTGGAATTAACCCCTCCAGTCGCTATTCTGGCCAACCGGAAAATGCGAGGACGCCTGAAGCAACGACGGTGCGGGCCTTTTTGTTCTCTCCCTGCTTTCCATCAGCGGGGGTTACTGAAGAGGCACACCTTCATTGCCGGAAGTGCGGTAGGGAACTCCCTCCAATCCATGGCAGACAAAGCCGGATCCATGTCGCTTTCGCGGCGTTGATCCATCATTTGCGCTATCAAGCGCTTGCTAAGGTTCCGGGGTCTCCACCGGCTGGTTCCTATGCGAGCGATTGATTGCCCTTTGTCCTCCGGTTTTCCGGAGCTCTGGAATTGGAAGAGGGAATCGATATGACCACCCAGCGCATCCGCGACTTTCTCGCAACCCGACGTCCCGACGGTCCCTGCCTCGTGGTCGACCTCGACGTCGTGCGCGATAATTTCTCTGCTTTCCGTCACGCCATGCCGGACAGCGCGATCTACTACGCCGTCAAGGCAAACCCGGCTCCGGAAGTCCTGAAGCTGCTCGCCGACATGGGCTCGAGCTTCGATTGCGCGTCAGTCGCTGAAATCGAAATGGCGCTCAATGCCGGTGCAACCGCTGCCCGTATTTCCTTCGGCAACACGATCAAGAAGGAACGCGACGTTGCCCGCGCGCATGCGCTCGGCGTCAGCCTCTTTGCGGTCGACAGCCACGAGGAAGTCGAGAAGATCTCGCGTGCCGCTCCCGGCGCCCGCGTGTTCTGCCGCGTCCTGACGGATGGTGAAGGTGCTGAATGGCCGCTGTCGCGCAAGTTCGGCTGCGTCCCGCAGATGGCTGTGGACGTTCTCGTCTACGCGCATCAGCTCGGCCTCGAGTCCTACGGTGTGTCGTTCCACGTCGGTTCGCAGATGACCAAGGTCGATGCCTGGGATTCGGCTCTCGCCGACGCCAAGCGCGTCTTCGTTCAGCTGGCCAAGCAGGGCATCCACCTGCAGATGGTCAACATGGGCGGCGGCTTCCCGACCAAGTATCTGCGTGATGTTCCGTCGGCGGAAGCTTACGGTCGTGCGATCTACCAGAGCCTACGTGACCACTTCGGCAACAACCTGCCGAAGACGATCATCGAGCCGGGCCGTGGCATGGTCGGCAACGCCGGTGTCATCAAGACTGAGGTCGTGCTGATCTCGAAGAAGTCGGACAACGACGCAGCCCGCTGGGTGTTCCTCGACATCGGCAAGTTCGGCGGTCTCGCCGAGACGATGGACGAAGCCATTCGTTACCCGATCCGGACCGAGCGCGACGGCGACGAGATGGAGCCTTGCGTGATTGCCGGCCCGACCTGCGATTCGGCAGACGTGCTCTACGAGAAGAATCTTTATCCGCTGCCGATCTCCCTTTCGATTGGCGACGAGATCCTGATCGAAGGCACCGGGGCCTACACAACCACCTACTCGGCGGTCGCGTTCAACGGCTTCGAGCCGTTGAAGGCCTACGTCATCTAATATTGCCAGCCCCGTAGCCAGCCGGGGCGGCATTCTCACAATTCATATCAATCGCCGCTCATATCGGTTTTGGGTACGGGAGGCCACGATGGCCGCTGTTCTTGATTCTGTCCGCGCATTTTTTGCGCCTTCTGTCTTTACCATCGACGCCGAGAACGCTGGCGACGTCGTGGCTCGCGAAAACCTGCTGGATCGTGCCATGGGCGCGAACCGCCGCAAGAAGTCGTCGGAAAAGATCCGCCGCGGCCGTGTGCCGGCTGAAGGCCTGGCGCTGGTTGCACGCGATCGCGACGGCCATGTCATCGGCACCGTGCGCCTGTGGAACGTCGAGGCCGGCGTCAACGCCGAAGGCACGCCGATCAACGCGCTGCTGCTCGGGCCGCTTGCGGTTGATGCGAGCTTCGAGGGCAAGGGCGTCGGTTCGGCGCTGATGCGCGCCGCCATGCTGGAAGCGAAGAACCGTGAGCATGGCGCGATCCTGCTCGTCGGCGATGCCCCTTACTACGAACGTTTCGGTTTTTTTTCCGGGAAGGCTCAACATCTCGTCATGCCGGGTCCCTTCGAACGCTCGCGCTTCCTGGCGCTGGAGCTCATCGAGGGCTGGCTTGACGGTGCGGCCGGCATGATCGTCCCCTCGGGGCGGATGCTGGCAAGCGCCCCGGTCCGCAGGGCGGCGTGATCGGCAAGGCCTCTCCCCTGATGGGGAGGGGCCTTTTGTTTTCTCGTTTTTCGGAAATCAAGTTTAGGCGGCGCCGGAAAACCGGACGAACGCTTAGCCTAAACTTTTATGACTGCGTGCCCCCTCAGGCTTCAATTATTTGACGACGCTTGTGTCGACCAATTGAGTTCCGGCAGTCTGAACGACATTTTCAGGTATAGCGGCGATGAAGAACATCGTGAAAGCATAAACCGCGAATATAGTCGCTGCGGCAGTGGCCCTTAGAATCATTCATGCACTCCTATTCTCAGGAGTCCAATGTGGGCTCAAAAAGTGGCTTTCCAAAGAGTTTTCTGAACGCCAGATGAACAAAAAACTGTGAGAGCAAAAATTAATGATATTTTAGCAACACCTGAGTTTCGCCCCAAAGTGGGCGAAATTCCTGATTTGTTCTCACGAATTTGCAATTATTTCAAGCATATAGATGAAAGTTTGGGCATTGGTTTTCCTCGCTGGCGCGTGGTCGCCCTATAATCTCCTCGTCATCTGGCAGGGAGCCGGGTTCATGAACCGGTCCGCCTTGCGTTCATATTTCGGCGCTCGATGATGGTTGCCGAGGCTGGGTCGGATACCGTCAGGGTTGAAGATCCATCGGGGAATCGGGATCGGGAGACGCTCCTGTCGAATTTGAGAAGCCGGAAAGCTCGCCGCAATCGGGCAGGCGATGCAGCCTGACATCCCATTCCGCTACCCCAAATCGCCTGCCCACTCCCATCGGGAAAACCGTCACGAAGCATGGCTTCGCGCGGCGCCTTGGGCTGCCTGCGGGATGGCGGCCTACGCCTGTGGTCGTGTTCATCAGACGCGTCCCCGCCGATCATAAAGTTTCACGTCCGCGTGAGCCGCATCGGGCGGACGATGATTTTGCGTTCTGCCTACGCTAGCTCAGCGAAATGATCACGCGCCTCGCTTTGCTCGTCGCTTTCCTGCTGTCGCCGCTCGCTGCCGTTGCACAGCCGGAGAACGGCCGGACGGCAGTTTTGCTCGAGAGCTTGTCCTCACGCGTGGAGTTGAAGCCGCTGAGAACCGTGATCGTCGCCAGGGATGGGCGGACGGTGGCGGAACAGGGCTACGGCGACCACGCCGCGACTGAGTCAGTCAACATCAAGTCCGCTTCCAAATCGATCATTTCATGCCTCGTCGGCATCGCCATCGAAAAGAAACTGCTGGAAAGCCCGGACCAACGGATCGCTCCGATCCTGAAAGCTGATCTGCCTGCCGATCCCGATCCGCGGCTTAACGAGATCACCATCGGCAACCTACTTTCGATGCAGGCGGGGCTTGGTCGCCTGTCTGGTCCCAATTACGGGCGCTGGGTTGCCTCGCTCAACTGGGTGCGTTTTGCCCTTGCCCAACCTTTCGACGACGCGCCTGGCGGTCAAATGCTCTATTCGACCGCCTCCACGCACCTTCTCTCGGCGATCCTGACGAAGGTCAGCGGGAGGTCGACGCTGGCGCTCGCCCGCGAATGGCTGGCACCCGTTAGCGGCTTTAGGATCAGCGCCTGGGAGCGCGATCCGCAGGGCATCTATCTCGGCGGGAACCAGATGGCGATGACGGCCCGCTCGCTGCTGGCTTTCGGCGAACTCTATCGCAACGGCGGCAAGGCTGCGGATGGTACGCAGGTCGTGCCTGCGGACTGGATCGCGCAATCGTGGCAGCACCGCACCAATTCGCGCTTCTCCGGCGACGATTATGGCTACGGCTGGTTCTCGCGACAGATTGGCGGCGAGGAGGTCCATTTCGCCTGGGGATATGGCGGCCAGATGCTCTACATCGTCCCCTCGCTCGGCTTGACTGTTGTCATGACATCGGACGAGAGCGGCCCATCGGCGCGCACCGGCTACCGCGATGCGCTGCATGGTGTTCTTGCGGAGATTATCGAGGCGGCGCGGCTGTCCTGATAACACAGCCGCGCAAAAGCTTAGGCTGCGATATCGACGACACCGCAATCGCCGGCTTCGGAAGCGAAGGCCAGCAGCTTGCCGTTCTTGCTCCAGCTCATCGACGTGATCGCGCCTTTGCCGGGTCGGCGCAGCAGCGCTTCCTTGCTGTCGGCAATGCGGACGGCGAGGATCATGCCGTCGATGAAGCCGATCGCCAGGATGTCTTCGACAGGGTGGAACTTCACTGAGGTCGCCATGATGTTGGCGCGGGTGCCGAGCTCGAGCGGCGCTTTGCCCATCGGGCCGTCTTTGCCCTGGAATGGCCAGACGATCGCAGCCGGCGCACCTGACGAGGCAAGCCACTTGCCCTTCGCGGACCACGAGAGAGACTTCACCTTGGCGGGGTAGCCGGTCATGCGCATGTGCCGGGCTTCAGCGCCGGCCTTGCTGTCGAGCTTCCATCCGTGCAGTGCGTTCTCCTGCATCGTCGTGACGAGGAAGTTGCCGTCAGGCGAGAAGGTGACGCCGGTATGGGCGCCCTTCCATTCGAGGTCGACCGGCTTGGCAGCGGTGCCGACCCAATGCAGCGACACGCCGTTGTAGCGCGCGGCGGCAATGCGCATGCCCTTGGGCGCGAAGGCGAGGCCTTCGACGGTCCGCTCTTCGGTAAATTCCTTGGTCGTGCCGTCGGCGAGGCGCACGAGAGCGCTCTTGCCGTAGGAGTAGGCGACGGCGCCCTGCGGGCCGGCGGCAAGCTGGGAAATCCATTTGCGCGGCGCGTTTGCAAGCTCGGTCACCCCGGCATCGGCTCCGATGCGCAGCACCTTGCCGTCCTCACCGCCGGAAATCAGGCTTTCGCTATACGGGTCGCGGATGCAGCTCAGCATGCCCTGATGGGCCTCGGTCACCTTCTCGCCGCCGTCGAGGCGGTGGATGGTGCCGGCGGCATTGGCGAAGAAGGGGGTGTCACCTAAAAATTCGACGGCCAGGATATGGCCGTCGAGATCAAACGGGGCAACTGTGGGCATCAGGCCGCCGCCTCGCACGCCTTGAAGGAAGCTTGGAGCTTTTCGTGATCAAGTTCGCGGCCGATGAAGACGAGACGGGTCTCATGCTTCTCGCCGTCCTTCCAAGGGCGCTGGTGGTCACCTTCGATGATCATGTGGACACCCTGAACGACGTAGCGTTCGGGATCGTCCTTAAAGGCGATGATGCCCTTGAGGCGCAGGATATTCGGCCCCTGAGTCTGCGTGATCTTCTGGATCCAGGGGAAGAAGCGTTCCGGGTTCATTTCGCCGCCACGCAGCGAGACCGACTGCACCGTCACGTCATGGATCGGCGACATGGCGCCATGATGATGGTGGTCATGATCATGATCATGGTGGTGATGGTCATGATCGTGGTCGTGATCATGCGCATGATGATGATGGTGGTCGTGGTCGCAATCCGGACCGCAGACGTGATCGTCATGGTCATGATCAAGAAAGTGCGGATCGTTCTCCAGCGCGCGCTCCAGGTTGAAAGCCCCCTGATCGAGAACGCGGGCCAGATCGACGCCCGAGCGGCTGGTCTTGTAGACGCGGGCCGAGGGATTGATGGCGTGAACGATATCCTCGATCTGCGCCAGCTCTTCCGGCGTGACGAGGTCGGTCTTGTTAATCAGGACGACGTCGGCAAAGGCGATCTGGTCTTCGGCCTCGCGGCTGTCCTTCAGGCGCAGCGGCAGATGCTTGGCGTCGACGAGAGCGACAACGGCGTCGAGTTCCGTCTTGGCGCGCACGTCGTCATCCATGAAGAAGGTCTGGGCGACCGGCACAGGATCTGCAAGGCCCGTCGTTTCAACGATGATGCCGTCGAAACGGCCGGGGCGGCGCATCAGGCCTTCGACAACGCGGATCAGGTCGCCGCGCACGGTGCAACAGACGCAGCCATTGTTCATCTCGTAGATCTCTTCGTCGGATTCGACAATGAGGTCATTGTCGATGCCGATCTCGCCGAACTCGTTGACGATGACCGCATATTTCTTGCCGTGGTTCTCCGACAGGATGCGGTTGAGCAAGGTCGTCTTGCCGGCGCCGAGGTAGCCGGTGAGAACGGTAACGGGGATAGGCTTCTGCTGGGTGGGGATCGCGTCGGTCATAAGAACCTCGAGAGATGGCACGCCCGGGGGCGGGGCTGAAAATTCGTCGGTCTCATATAAGGAGTTGCGGGCGGCAGTTCAAAGGGTTTTGTATGTTATAAGATCACATCGCACCGGCGATGGTTTCAATCGAGCTCCGCCGCGTCGAATGCATCGACGTCCTGCAGCAGTTCGGCCAGCCCCCTCACGGACTGCGCAATCAGCGCCTCGCCCTTCTCCGCCGTCGCCAGCGACGCGTTGCCCGCCACGCCCGATGGGCTAAGGTCAGACATTTTCCATCCGAAGGCGTGCGGGCCATAGGCACGCAGATGCTTGAAGCGGGCAGCGAAATCCGACTGTCGGGACGGGAAGTCTGCAGCCTTGGTCATGTCGACCTTATCCGGGTGAAGCGCCAGCATCACCGACGTCTCGATGTCGCCGCCGTGGATGTCGATCGCCTTTGCCTCGGGCGAGATGACATCGGCGGGAACGCCGAAGCGCGTCCAACTCGTGGCGACGGCGAGCATGTTGAACCGGACGCGGGCCTCCGTCGCAACGATCGTCATCAGCGGTGAGTTGCCGCCATGGGCATTCAACATCACCAACTTGCGAATGCCCATGTCCGAGAGCCTCCGGGCAATGCCGAGCCAGCGTTGGATGGCCTCTCCATATGTCAGCGTTTGCGTACCCTTCACGTCCATGTGCTCGATCGAATAGCCGACTGTTTCTGTCGGCAGAAACGTGACCGGCGAGGCGGCGGGAATTGCAGCCTTGAGCCGGGCAACGATGCCGGCTGCAATCAATGCGTCGGTGTCGAAGGGCAGGTGAGGTCCGTGTTGCTCGTGGGCGCCAAGCGGCAGGATTGCGATCCACCGACTGCGGTCCGAGGGGGAGAGATTCGGATCGTTGTGTTCGAAGTCGCGAGAAGGCACATTCATCCGGCTAAGCCCTCTTGTTTATGACGAGATGATGCGCAATGTGATAGCGCAGCGTTCTCAATGCTTATCGCATAAGCCCTTAAACCAAAATCGATTTAGGGGAGATGATTATGAATGTTCCGGCTCCCTTGCAAGGCGAGGGATGCGCAACACGGCAAAGTCAAAGGAATCGCGATGGGGAAGAAGCACAAGGACGGTAAGAAGCAGAAATCCAAGAAGAAGGACCAGACCGAATATACGGTTGTAGATCTTTCGCCGGCTTTGACACAGGCGGCCCGCTCGATGCGCACCGTGCTGTCTCGCAACCTGCTTGAAAGCGGTCTCTATGCCGGCCAGGACGGCGTGATTTTGCTGCTCGCGGAAACCGACGGGATGACGGCAGGCGGGTTGGCACAGAAGCTCGGCGTTAAGGCGCCAACCATGACGCGCACGATCGGGCGCATGGAAGCCCAAGGCTTCCTCGAACGCAAGCCGGATGCCGACGATGCCCGCCTGACCAAGGTCTATCTGACTGAACTCGGTCGCGGCAGCGTCAAGGCAATCGAAATGGCGTCCTCGGCGTGCGACAGCATGGCCACCCAGGAGTTCTCCGAGAAGGAAATTCGCAATCTTGTCCGTCTGTTGAAGGCAATCGACGGCAACTTGCAGTCCGCCGCCATCCCTCTCGATGAGCCTGAGGAAATCTGACAGATTTGTGAAATTACGAATTGCTTCGTTGCGTTTAATCTTTTAATTAAACATTTTAATAGTGCTCGACTCTTGAAATGGTTGGGCGCAAGGACAACCGCGCGTTGCCTGGGGAGGACACGTGGCTCAAAAGATAAAGCTTTCGACGATCGCCGAAACGCTCGGCATTTCCACAGCAACCGTATCTCTTGCCTTACGTGACAGCCCGCTCGTGGCTGGTGCCACCCGGGACAAAATCAAGGAACAGGCCCGCGCACTCGGCTATATCTATAACCGCCGCGCCGCCAGCCTGCGTACGTCCCGCTCTGGCATCATCGGTGTCGTCGTCCACGACATCATGAACCCGTTCTATGGCGAAATCCTGAAGGCGATCGAAAGCGAGCTCGATCGCAGTCGGCACACCTTCATTCTGTCGAACCACTACGACTCCGTCGAAAAGCAGCGCACCTTCATCGAAACGCTGCTGCAGCTCGGTGGGGACGGTGTCATAATGTCCCCGGCGATCGGTACGCCGCCGGAGGATATGCAGCTTGCGGAAGACAACGGCATGCCGGCGATCCTGGTGGCCCGCTCGCTGGACGGATTGGACCTTCCGACCTATCGCGGCGACGACAGCTACGGCATTTCGCTCGCCACCAACCATTTGATCGGCCTTGGCCATCGCTCGATCGCCATGATCGGCGGTACCGACCAGACGTCGACGGGACGCGATCGCTATCAGGGCTACGTCAATGCGCTGCGCAAGGCCGGCATCGACGTTGATCCGGGTCTACGCATTCCCGGTCCGCGCTCGATGCAGGGTGGTTTCGAAGCGGCGGTGCATTTCCTGTCGCTGCCGCAAAAGCCGACGGCGGCGGTCTGCTGGAACGATCTCGTCGCGATCGGCCTGATGAACGGCATTTCCCGCGCCGGTCTCGTTCCCGGCAAGGACATTTCCGTCACCGGCTATGACGACCTCGAGGAAGCGTCAATATCGATGCCGGCGCTGACCACCGTCTGGAATGGCCAGGCGGAAGTCGGACGCCTTGCTGCCCGCGCGCTTCTCGATCGCCTGGCGGGCAGCCACGAGCCCGACGGCATCCATCTGATCAAGCCCGAGATGCGCATCCGCCAGTCGACCAGCCCCTACCGACCGCGCCCGTAGCAAGCCAAGAGGAAGTGCCATGTCCCGCATCGCCGTTCTCGTTCCCGGGAAGATACACGAACGCGTCCTGACGCGCCTGAAGGAGAGCTTCGACGTTGTCGAAGCCAATCCCTCGACGCTTGACGCGGAGGCCGCTGGAAAGATTCGCGGTGTCGCCGTTTCCGGCACATTTGATTCGGCAGCAATCGACAGTCTTCCGAAGGTCGAACTGATCTCCAGCTTCGGTGTCGGCTATGACGGCGTCGATGCCAAGCATGCGGCAACCAAGGGTATCATCGTCACGAACACGCCCGATGTGCTGAACGACGAGGTCGCCGATACGGCAATCGGACTGCTCCTCAATGCCGTGCGAGAGCTTCCTCGTGCCGAGAACTGGCTGCGGGCCGGCAACTGGAAGCCCGGGCAGAACTATCCGCTGTCGCGCTTCTCCCTGAAGGGGCGGCATGTCGGGATCTATGGCCTTGGCCGCATCGGCCAGGAGATCGCCAAGCGCCTTGAACCGTTCAAGGTGAAGATCAGCTATCATACTCGCACGCGCCATGCCACCGCGCCCTATGGCTACCACCCGTCGCTGAAGGACCTTGCGGAAGCCGTCGACACGCTGATCTCCATCGTCCCGAAGACGCAGCAGACGCACAAGACGATCAATGCCGACATTCTTTCGGCGCTCGGCCCCGACGGCGTGTTCATCAATGTCGGGCGCGGGTGGACTGTTGACGAAGAAGCGCTTGCAGCGGCACTGAAGGCGGGAACGATCGGCGCGGCCGGCCTCGACGTTTTCTACAACGAACCGAACGTGCCGGCTTCGCTGCTCGATCTTCCGAACGCCGTGCTCCTGCCGCACCTCGCCTCAGGCTCGGTGCCGACGCGCAATGCGATGGCGGATCTGGTGGTTGACAATCTCGTTGAGTGGTTCGGGAAGGGCCGGCCGCTGACGCCAGTTCCGGAAACACCAGCGAAGGGCTGATTATCTCAATCTCGGGCCGGGATGAGGCGCGCACGCGGACAGACCGTCGGCCTCACCCCAGTCTACTGTGCCTGGCTACTTGGCGACGTGCCAGACGCCGCCGACGCCATCGCCTGTCATATCGCCGGGCTTCTTGTCTCCGGCGAACGTGTAAAGTGGCTTACCTTCGTATGCCCACATTTCCTTGCCGTCGGCCGCCTTGACGAGTGTCCATTCGCCTTCGGCCTTGGCCTTGGCGGCGGCGTGGAAGGCTGGCCACTTCTTCAGGCAAGCCTCGTCGCAGTTCGATTTGCCCATGGCGTCCTTGTCGAACGTGTAGAGCGTCATGCCTTTGGCGTTTGCCAGGATCTTGCCCATCTTCGTATCGACCATTTTGGCCGGTTCCGCCGCAAACGCCGCAAAGGCGGTTGCAGCCAACAGGCCGGCAGAGACGATCAGCGTTTTCATGGTTACCTCCTGTTCAGGAGTGCCAGCGGGATGCTGGTAGCGCCCGATGTGAGCAAGAAACGTTCCTGCGACTTGGCGGTTCCATGGTCTCGCTGACAGCGGTGCGCATTCGGATTTGTTTTACTCGATCGCACGCAACGCGCATCTTTCTGCTGGAAGCGCCCAGGGCATTGTTCGCGTATGCGTTGAAAAATGTGGTCAGCTATTGCAGAACTTTCGAATGGGGAAATCTCCCTATCAGATGGCTGCTGCTGCAAACTGTCTTGCCAAACCCAGGGTGGATCGCAATCCGATGAATGAAATGCGACGCAAGCTGACGACCATCTTCTCGGCCGATGTCCAGGACTATACGCGGCTGATGGGCGCCGACGAGGAGGGTACCCTTGCCATGCTGAAGTGGTCGCGCGATGCGATGTCGCGGCTGATCGGCGCGCATGGCGGTCGGGTGATCAATACCTGGGGCGACGGCCTAATCGCGGAATTTCCGAGCGTCGTCGAAGCGGTGCGCGCTGCCATCGATGTCCAGAACGAACTCGTCGGAATAAACGCCGCCCGGCCGGCGGAAGGACGCATGCTCTATCGGATCGGCATCAATCTCGGCGATGTCATCGCCGAGGGTGACGACCTCTACGGCGACGGCGTCAATATCGCCGCTAGGCTTCAGGCTTCCGCAGCAGCGGGCGGCATCGTGATCTCCAACACAGTCTACGACCAGGTCCGCAACAAGGTCGCCGTCGGCTTCGATTTTCTCGGGCCACTGACGGTGAAGAACGTTAGCGAGGCCGTGCCGAGCTATGCTGTGCGGATCGGAGACGACGTGTCCACGACGCCCGCACCACCCGCTCGCCCGTTGCCGGCGGCTGCGGCGCCTGCGCCGGGGCGCCCCCTTGCACCGAGGGTGCGGAAGATTGGCGGGGTGTTCGCGGTTGTCGCGATCACGTTGGTCGTGATCAATCTTTTGACGTGGCAGGGCGAGTTCTGGGCCGTCTGGCCGCTCCTCGGCCTTGCCTTCGTCGCTGCGATGGCCTGGAACCGGAATCAGAGCCGCTTCGACCAGCGTCTTGCCGGCTTGGCCGTTATCGGCATTGGTATCGTTATCATCAACTTGCTGACATGGCACGGGGTGTTCTGGGCGATGTGGCCGCTGCTGGGCCTGGCGGTCGCCGTCGGCCTGCGGTGGGCGATGCGAAGGTAAACGCAGGAGCTCCTATCCGCCGTGCTCGGATGGGACAAATTGATTCGACTGCCTGCGGTCGCTGTGATCCACTCGCCAAGTTTTATTGCCAATCTCGAAGTATCCAAACCAGAGAGCTGAACATGGGCAATACCTCTGGCACAGCGAGACTGCGGCCAGGACCCCGGCAATGCGGACGGCCGCCATGAAGCTCGAGGTCATCGTCAGATGCCGATTTCGTCACGGGCGACGACTTCAGGGTCATTCAGTTCACGCCTCCGGGCTCGCCCTGCTCCGTCATCTTCGGCAAGAACGTGACGGCGGCCGTGCCCGGCACGGCGCAGGGCCTCCATCTGATCGTTTCCGATGTCGAAGCCGCTCGTGCCGAGCTCGCCGAACGCGGCGTCGCGCTGAGTGATGTCTTCCACGATGCCGGTGGCGTCTTCCATCATGCCGGCGAAAATGCACGCGTGAGAGGTCCGCATCCCCAGCGCAAGAGCTACGGCTCGTTTGCTTCATTCAGCGATCCGGATGGAAACGGCTGGCTGTTTCAGGAGATCACGACCCGACTGCCTGGGCGCATAGATGCTGATGAAACGATGTATTCGTCTGCCAGCGATCTCGCCGCGGCCTTGCGCCGTGCGGAAGCCGCTCATGGAGAACATGAGAAGCGCATCGGCAAGCGCGATGAAGACTGGCCGACCTGGTATGCGGAATACATGGTTCGCGAACAGGCGGGCAAGCCGCTGTCATCGTAGGTTTTCACCGTGCAGCCATAAAGGGCCGCGCAACTGGCAGGCCAATCAGGCGGGGGTTTTTTCCGCCGCCTTGGCGAGCTTGCCTGCCGCGTAATCCCTGACCGCATCGCCGAAAGCAGAGAAGATCTGGTTGGACGGCTTGTCGGTCTCGGCCCAGTACTCCGGGTGCCACTGGACGCCGACCGCAAAGGCCGGGGCATCGATCACGGACACGGCCTCGATCGTGCCGTCCTCGGCGACGGCCTCGACCTGCAGGCGCGGCGCGGTCTTGGCGATCGCCTGGCGATGCAGTGAGTTCACCCTGATCTCGCCGGGGCCGACGATACCTGCGATGCAGGAGCCTTCCTTGACGAAGACGCTTTGGCGGATCGCGTACTTGCCGTCACGGTCTACCTCGGCCGGGGTGCGATGATCCCATATGCCTGGCTGGTCCTGGATTTCGCTGGCAAGCGTGCCGCCCATTGCGACGTTGAGTTCCTGAATGCCGCGGCAGATTGCGAGCAAGGGAATGGCGCGGTCGATGGCACGGCGGATCAACGGCAGAGCGGTGGCGTCACGGGCGATATCGAAGGGGCCGTCGGCATCGGTCGCCGTTGCCCCATAGTAAGACGGGTGGACGTTGCTGGCCGAACCGGAGACGAGAACGCCATCGACGCGGTCCAGAATCGCGTCGGTTCCGTATCCTTCCTCGAAGGCCGGAATGATGAAGGCCATGACACCGGCGGCATTGAGTGCCGCGCGCACATACTGATGCTGGACGGCGTGCCATGTGGCACCGTCGAAGGTGCGGATATCGGCAGGAACAGCGACGATCGGCTTCGTCATTTTAACCCCGGTCGGAAGATGGAATTGGTGTATTGAGAGAGCCGAGAACGGCCCGGAAGTCAACGTCTCGGCGCAATCGCGGGCGGAATTACGGCAGTCGTGGCCGCCGGCTCCGGCAAATTACCGCTAACCTGCTGATTCTCATGGAAATGCACTTCGCCGCCATATTGCCGTTGTGATGCCAAAGACTAATGGCACAGTGCTTGAAACACGGTCGCCACCGTGCTTAGCTTCCCGCCATTGCTGCGGGTAGAGACGAGGGTTCGCCTCGCAGTGCCATCTATACGGGAGGTTTTTGATGGATCGTCGTTCATTCATGAAGAAGGCAGGAACCGCCGGCGCCGGCGCCGTTGCTGCTGCGGGTGCACTGGCAGCACCCGCCATTGCACAAGAGAACCCTAAAATTTCGTGGCGCATGACGTCGTCGTTCCCGAAGAGCCTCGATACGATCTATGGCGCTGCGGATGACATTGCCAAGCACCTTGCCGCGGCAACCGACGGCAACTTCACCATTCAGCCTTTTGCGGCCGGCGAAATCATTCCGGGCCTTCAGGCCGCCGATGCCGTCAGCGCCGGCACGGTCGAGGCCGCGCACACGTGCTCCTATTACTTTGTTGGCAAGGATCCGACTTACGCGATCGGCACTGCCATTCCATTCGGTCTGAACGGACGCCTGACCAATGCCTGGTTCTACGAAGGCAACGGCAACACGCTGATGAATGAGTTTTACGCCACGCAGGGCATCTATGGCCTGCCGGCCGGCAACACGGGCGCCCAGATGGGCGGCTGGTTCCGGAAGGAGATCAATACGCTTGACGACTTGAAGGGCGTCAAGATGCGTATTGCCGGTCTTGCCGGCCAGGTCATCAGCAAGGTTGGCGTCATTCCGCAGCAGATCGCCGGCGGCGATATTTATCCGGCCCTTGAAAAGGGCACGATCGACGCTTCAGAATTCGTCGGTCCCTATGACGACCTGAAGCTCGGCCTGCACAAGGTCGCGAAGTACTACTATTACCCCGGCTGGTGGGAAGGCGGCCCGACGGTCCACGCCTTCTTCAACCTCGAAAAGTGGAACAGCCTGCCTAAGCACTATCAGGCGGCACTGACCGATGCCTGCGCCTTTGCCAACACAAACATGATGGCAAAGTACGATGTGAAGAACCCCACGGCACTCAAGCAGTTGGTGGCGGAGGGCGCCACGCTTCGTCCTTTCAGCCAGGAAATCATGGAAGCCTGCTTCCAGGCTGCCCTCGGGATCTACGCCGAGATTTCGGCCTCGAACCCGTATTTCAAGAAGGTCTACGAGGATCAGACCGCGTTCAAGCGCGATGCGTATCTCTGGGCGCAGCTGTCGGAGTACACCTTCGACACGTTCATGATGATCCAGCAGCGCGCCGGCAAGATTTGACCGACAGTCCAGTTCGGACAAAGAAAAAGCCCCGGATTTTGGTCCGGGGCTCAGATTGCTGACAAACCCCTGGCACCGTCTGGGGGTTTGTGATTCATTGGGACATGTTGAAGAAACCTGCCCCCACCCAGACGGCTCTTGAGATGGTGACGCTCGACAGTCTGGTGCCGAAGGATCACCTGCTG
>NZ_JBFTIN010000014.1:0-130804 GCF_056394785.1 Rhizobium sp. 10N414
AAACGTCATCAACAACGCAACATGAAACAGCGGTCCGCACATCCACGGTTTAGTACTCGTCCCGGTCGAACGATGCTCGGCCGGGCGTTGTTGAGCATGTCAAAAAGAGTTTGACCAACGCAATGCGATTAGACAACACCATCTAGTTCAGACCCACCTTTCCAGTCACACAAACTCCGCCCCGCTTCCTTCGGCGGGTTTTTTTCTGTTAGCCGCCCTTCCGGATCACACGTTGTGCTATCGGAACGCTTTAACCGGCACCCCCGCCCGAAAGCAGCCATTCGGGAGTCGCCTCCTGGACGTTCGATGTAACAAGGAGAGATGCCGTAAATAACGCGGGCTCCAACATCATTTGTACCACAATGTGGGGTTGAGTTAGCGCTTTCCTCGATTCCCGTCAAAGTGGGGGCGAACCCTACCGGAAACCCTCCGATAGCTTATGGATTTCCCTCATGCGGTTCTCGGCGGTCTCTAGCAATCTGTGCAATTCGCCGACACGTCCTGGCCGCCTTGCGCATCGGCAAAATAGTCTCCGAGGATTTCCATCGGGCTTATATTTAACGCCTTGCACATGTGAACTAGCGTGGATGCAGCCACCCTGTTTGTTCCCTTTTCATATTTTTGAACCTGTTGGAACGACACGTTCAGGGCTACCGCAAGATTCACCTGGGTGATTCCGCGCAGTTCTCGGAGGCCGCGAATGCGCTTTCCGATTTCAATGTCCATGTCGGGGCTGCGCGAAGTGGTTCTTGGCATGCCCATCTCCTTGCGTTCATGGAGATTTTCCAGAAGCGCAATTGGCATGTCAATTCGCGAGTAAGTGGTAGTGGTAGGTGGACGCAACGTCGCAGGTAAACGCTACATCACTTCACTCGCCCTTCATCGCGTGCCTCTTCTGTTTCTCTCAATGGATTGAACTCTTGCCCCGGCAGCTCGCCGGCGTCGGCAAAGCTTCGTGTGCCTTCGCCAGCCGCTCCAACCACGTAGCCAGTTCGGCCGGAACTTCTTCGTTGCCGGCTTCCAACGCTTCGATCCATGAGAGCTCGCACTGCAGCGCCGATGCGATATTGATCGGGGTCCATCGGATGTGGAGCAGACATTCGCTAAAACGTTCAGGGCTCATGGTTTGCACTCCCGTGGTGGTATCTCGGAGCTAGCCTGTTCATATAGGTTGGTGGAGTCAATCGGAGCATTGGTTAGCTGCCGCCCTTTTGCGTTACCGCTGCAATCACCAGAGCGTCGGGCCGCACCTATGGCGCCATGTGGTCTCTTGGAGCGTCGTCTCGAGCTTGGCACAATTCCTCAACGTAATTGGCCAGCACCGGATCATTTGCGAGGTGCAGTTGAAACTCTTCGTCGTCGATTTGTCCCGAACGATATGCATCAATCAATCTCTGTTGCTCTTCGTTTAGAACACCTGTGGTTGGCCAGATGGCGTCCAGCTCGGCCAGTTGGCATTTCAATCTGCCAGGGGTGCTGTCGGTGCTATGGGTCGGCATGCGGCTCTCCTTTGGGGAAAAAACGGATCAAAGGCCTTCGTGTTCCGAGTGCGCTTCGATGCTCATCGTGACAGGTGCCTCACCCAACAGCGGCGGCCATGGCGTCAATCTTCATCGGAACACTCGGTGTCGGCTTCGTAGGCCGCGAGGAGGGCGTCAGCACGAAGGCGTATCGCGATGTGGTCGGAGCCCCCAAGATCTGGCTCAGTCCGACGAGAGGTGTGAAGATATGTGACACTGCCACAATGGACGAATGCAAGACTATGCTCGGTGACGCGCTCGTCGAGTTGGAAGGGATATGCGCGCCTGTCTGAATGCTCCCGTTTGCCACGCTACGTGTACGACGGCGACTACCACGGGCGGGATATCGTTACGCCCAACTCTGCTGGACACGGAAATACGACGGATACCGTCATGGCCACTGGGTGGTGCGACAAAGGAAAGTTTGCGATTGGGGTTGGGCACTGCCCGTTGGCGTCGAGCTCTTCGATGGAAACGAATTGCATGCGAGTGTCCGGGCTGACCGGGCCGGGCAGGTGCACCGGTCCCCAATGTCTCGAAGGTAGATCACAGCGTGGTCCACCTCAGAGGTTTTAGAGCGCCGCCGGTGTGCCGCCAGGATCGAGGCGCCTCATTTCGAGCATCGCTTCGCAGGACGCACCGGCCAACAGAGATAACTGTTCCGGATCACGTACTCCCTGGCGGTAAATCTCAATGACAATGGCCGCGAGATGAACTCTGTCGTTCTGATCGTTGATCAAATGTTTTTGCGCGACGTCCTTCAGGATTTCATCACAGATGGACAAATCGTTCGATGTAAGCGCTTCGTCGCGTTGTCGCATTGTGTGGTTCCATGCCGTTAAACGTCGCGGTACTCAAACATGAAAAGGGCTTTCCGGGTCGGCGGGACCGGGAAAGCCCTCGATCCTTCGTCGCTCGTCGAGGTCTCGGGCGCGTGCGATTCGGATCAACCACAGATTGCCTCTTGTTCTTCACGGAAGAAATAGGACTGAAGCCTGATCCTCACTTGGACCTTGGTCTGACGAAGTGGCAAGCAAGGCTGAATGCGCCTATCCCGGTGAGGCTGTCCGTCGAACGCGAATCGTGTGCCTTCGCGAACAACCGTTGTGTGATCCTGAGGATGGATCAAGCCCTATAGCCACTCAGGGTCCCGCATGGGAACGGATTCGTTCTCAGCGACGCGGCCAGGCGGAAAGGCAAGGCTGAAAAAGCTATTGAGCCGAAGGTGCCTTTAGTGTGTTACGCATCGTACTCGATACGGCGTCGCAGCGCCTGATCCTGCGCTTCCTTCAATATCTGGTAGACGAGGAACGTGAGAAGAGCGGCGGGTCGAGCCTCCGGTTGCATCCATATGTGCGACCTTGTGTGCGGTCGCACAGGACCGCTGGCCAAGATGCCTTCCTGACCGGATGCCAGGGACGGTCGGTGCCGGCCGTTCTGTGTTGCCGTACGCCAAGGTGTCGATCGCGTTGGTGTTTGTTTGCCGCCTGAACCTGTGGATCCGCTTGAACCCGCGTCCCCCGCGTCCTGCTGCGGCTTTCGGTCCTGCCAGGCTCGCACTGGCCGCAACGGCGTTGCCGTCCTCCACTGGCGTTTCGGCCCTTCGGGTGCCGGCCAGTGCTTGAAGCCCGGCTGTTGGACCGCCGTAGCAGGTCGCGATGGTCGCGACCCCAAAGCGGAGGTTCCAACATGACAAGGCAGCAAACCAGCCAACGATCCGACATCCACGGCCGCATCACCGACACGATCATTGCCGCTCTCGAACAGGGTGTCCGTCCCTGGACCCAACCCTGGCATAACGCTTATCCGTCCGATCCGGTCTCACGACCGCTGCGCTTCAATGGCGCCCCCTATTCCGGGATCAACGTCATCCTCCTCTGGTCCGAGGCAATCGCCCGCGGCTTCTCGTCCTCGACCTGGATGACCTTCCGCCAGGCGCTCGAACTTGGCGGCGCGGTTCGCAAGGGCGAAAGCGGAACGACCGTCGTCTTTGCCAGCTCGATCATCCGTACCGAAACCGCTGATGGCGGCGATGACGTCGAGCGCTCCATCCCCTTCATGAAAGCCTACACCGTCTTCAATGCCGATCAGATCGACGGCCTCGGTGCCCGAGTTGACAAGCCAGCTAGCCTGTCCGATCCATTCGACCGCATCGGGGAGGCCGGTCGCTTCTTTGCCAACACCGGCGCCATGATCCGTCATGGCGGCACATCTGCCTACTATGCCGCGGCCCACGACTATATTCAGATGCCGCACTGCGACGCCTTCCGGGACGACGTCTGTTACTTTGCCATCCTCAGTCACGAATTGACGCACTGGACATCGGCAAAGGGACGGCTCGATCGCGATCTTAGCCGCTATGGGACGGATCGCAGTGAGCGCGCCCGGGAAGAACTGATTGCCGAACTGGGCAGCGCATTCCTGTGCGCCGACCTCGGGATCGTTCCGGAACTTGAACCGCGTCCCGATCATGCAAGCTACATCGATAGCTGGTTGACCGTGCTCAGCGGCGACAAGCGCGCGATCTTCACGGCGGCTTCACAGGCGCAGCGTGCCGTCGATTACCTGCATCACCTGCAGCCAAGCTTCGTAGACGAGGGGGCGGCGTGAGCCGCCCTTTCACGCCTGACGATGCCGCATGGAAAGCAGGACCCCGCCCAATCCGGGCGGGGTCCTTCCCATTTACGTGTTCAGTGCATCCTTCAGCCAGCTTCTGATTAGATTCGCGAGCGATGACCGCTGCTCGCGGCTTGGCCAAGATACTGACGTCTCGGACTTGAAGTGTAATGAAGAAAACGGCACGCCGGAGAGCGCCACCTCATCTCAGCTTTGCTGCTTTTCGAACAGTCCTGCAAATTCAGGGTCCGCGTAATATCTGAGCTTTCCGGCGGCGATCGGCCGCTGTCCTGCGATGAACAGAATCTCGACACTGGCGGGCAGGTTGCGGACCTCATCGGGGGTCAGAAGCGGGCGGGCGACATGCTGCTCGGCAAACGAGAGACCGGTCTTTTCGGAATCGAGTGCGCGCGCAATCGTATTGAACACGACAGTCTCCTCACCGAGCAGGTCGGAGACGAGCCGGGCACTGTCATGATCATTGACCCCGAAGACCTGCAACACGCCGGCATTCGATAAGAACGTGCCGGCGCGCTGGCCATAGGTGGCGCGTAGTTGATGAATGTCCTGGACGATCGGCCAGAGCTGCACGCCATACCCTGCCATCAGCCCCATGGCTCGTTCGATCGGTGCCAGATGGCCAAGGGCTGCAAACTCATCGAGAAGATATAGGACGGGTGGTGCCGACGAACGTGACGCCGATGAAACTGACGCCGATGAATGTGACGAAGGTGACGTGCGCGCCATCTCGATCAGGCTCTGGGAGATCAACAGGCGCAGCCAGCGCGAATAGGCCGCAAGCCTGTCTGGCGGCAACACCAGAAAGACGGTCGCCTTTTCTGACTTCAGATCGCCAAACCGGAAATCCGATCGAGACAGCACGTTGGTCATGCGCGGGCTGTCGAGGAAATGCGTGTGCCGCTGGGCGGCCGAAAGCACGCCGCTTGCCTCACGATCGGACTTGCCCAGATGCCGGTTGGCCGCACGCGCGATCAGTCCATTGACGGCATCACTGTCCTGCATCTCGTCGAGCAGGATGCTGAACGCTTCTGGTGCCAGCGTCAGCATGTGCCTCAGCATCGTCAGCGTGCGCCTGTCGTCGGGCTGGGTTGCAACGACATGGAGAAGCAGTCCCGCAATCAGGGCCTTGGCTTCCTCGTTCCAGTGAGCATCGCCCGCAAGGCCTGGCTCGTCGAACACGAGCGCATCGGCAAGTGTGGCCGCGTCCTCGGCGACATCGATACTGTCAGCGTCAAAGCCGCTGAGAGGATTGAAGGCAGCCGATGGCTTGCCGGTAATGCCGAATGGATCGAGGATATGAACCGGTCCAAAGCGGAGCCGTGCATCCCCCGCTACCCTTGCATTCTCGCCTTTCGGATCGACGCAGATGATCGAACGATCTGCCGTCAACAGGTTCGGGATGATCGTCCCGACACCTTTGCCACTGCGGGTCGGTGCCATCGTGATGAGATGGGCCGGTCCGTCATAGCGAAGAAGCCGGCCCGAGCCAGGCGCGCGGCCGATCAGCAGGCCGTCAGGTGATCGCGTCAGCGGTTTGATTTCCTTTTTGCTGGCAAGGCGCGCCGAACCATGTGTGTCGTCGCTTGCCATTCCAAAATGCGTGATCAGGGGAGCGGACAGCATCCGCAGGAGCAGCGCCAGTGCAAACAGGAAAAACACGCAGTTGCCGACAAGGACGAGGATGCCTCCTTCGCTGCTGCCGGGAAGGCCCCGGGTCAGATAGTCGATCGCGATTGAGACGACCAGGATGATCGACACGTAGCTCATCGCATGCATGGCGAACGACTTTGCGTAGCGGAACGGAAACGTGATCATTGCAACGATCGCCCATAATGGGTCGCGCGCGGCCATGCGCATCATGTTTGCCACAGCGTGTTTGACGAGAGCAAACTGGGTCATTGGGCCACCTCACTGTCAATGGTCTGGGTGCCCGAGGTGTTTGTCTGTCCCACCAGCAGGTCGTCAAACAGCTGCCGGTCGGCGTCCCGGACCAGGAACTTCGGCAGTTCGGATCTGAGCCACGTGGCGAGCCCTTCCGATATCTGCACATCACGGTTGGTCAGCCGATGCAGGATGAGGGCGCCGATCAGCACCTTGCGCCTGGTGTCGATGCTGCGCTCCTGCTTGCTGAGCCGGATCTGCAGTGTCTTTCGCCGCGCTTCCAGCTGCGCCAGCCTTTCGCCGATCGATTTGCGTGCCACGTTGCTGCCTCCCCTTTGAACGTTGCTGAAGCGCATGTCCGGCCAGGTGTCGTCCGCGATGAATGCGCGGCCACGAGGCTCATCGAACCCTTGCATTCCGGCAACTCGCAAATCTGCGGGTAGATGCATGCAAGTGGCAGCGAAGACACTGATCGCGGGCATCGCCTGCATGCTCCCACAGGGCCGGAGGAGGCAAGCCGACGAGGGCACAAGGGCGCACTTACGAGTTGCGGGGCAACTCAGTGCGCGGGCCGGCAGACCCCGCGGGAAGAGGAGGACTATGGCGATCTATCATCTCAGCATGAAGGCGATCGCTCGCAGTGGCGGGCGCAGTGCTGTCGCCTCCGCCGCCTACCGTGCCGCGGCGCGGCTCACCAATGAGCGCGACGGGATGACCCATGACTTCACCAACAAAAAGGGTGTGGAGCATGCCGAGATCGTATTGCCCGCTGAAGTGTCAGCTGATTGGGCAATGAAGCGATCGGTCTTGTGGAACGCAGCCGAGCGTGCGGAGAAGCGAAACGACGCGCGTATCGCCCGGGAATTCGAGATCGCACTGCCGCACGAGCTCAATCCAGATCAGCGCGTGGCTTTGACCCGTGCGCTCGCCCAGCATCTCGCCAATCGCTATGGCGCGGCCGTCGACTTCGCAATCCATCAGCCCGACGTCAAAAGCGATCTGCGCAACTGCCACGCGCATCTGATGATGACGACCCGAGAGGTGAAAGAGTGTGGCCTTGGCGATAAGACGCTGCTTGAGCGAGAGAACCGATGGCTTCTCGCCAACCATATGCTCCCGTCGCAGTTGCAGCTGCAGGAGCTCCGGCAAGCCTGGGAGCACCTCGCCAATCGGCATCTTGCGAAAGCAAGCGTCGATGTTCGCATTGACCACCGCTCGCACCTGGAGGCTGGGCTGACGATCGAGCCGACCGAACATGTCGGTGTTCACGCGACCCAGATAGGTCGCCAAGGTGGGCAAGTCTCGCGTGCCCGCATCGCTCCGCAATCGGCCGATCGAAATGCAGAAACCATTCGCCGGCGTCCCGAAGAGATTCTGAAGCTTATCACCAACGAGAAGAGTGTCTTCAACCGTTACGACATTGCCCGGGCCCTGCACCGCTACATCAATGATGATCCGCAGACATTCCAGAATGCCTTTGCATCAGTCATGTCGTCCAAGGCACTGGTCGAACTGAAACCTGAAACAGCGGATCGCGGCGGCAGCGGAGAGGCACGCTATTCGACGATGGAGATGGTTGCGGTCGAGGGTGCGATGGCAACCTCGGTGGTGGCAATGAAAGGACGTCAAAAGCACTGGGTCTCGAAGCGGCACGTTGAAAAAGCGATTTTCGATCAGGACCGGCTGATCAAGGCGAGCGGTGCATCATCGGGGCAGGGCCTGTCGGGCGAACAGCGTCGTGCGATCGAACATGTCACCGCGCCTGGTCAGATCGCAGTGGTGCTCGGCATGGCCGGTGCTGGCAAGAGCACGATGCTGGCAGCCGCTCGGCAGGCCTGGGAGGCTCAGGGCTATCGTGTTCACGGGGCAGCGCTTGCCGGCAAGGCGGCGGAAGGATTGGAGGAATCGTCAGGCATAGTGAGCCGTACTCTTGCGTCCTGGGAATACAGTTGGCAGGCCGGTCGCAGTCGCCCCAAATCGAGGGATGTGTTCGTCATCGACGAAGCCGGAATGATTGGAAGCCGGCAGCTTGCGCGCTTCGTCGAGGAGATCAGAGAGGCTGGAGCAAAACTCGTCCTTGTCGGAGACCATGAACAGCTCCAGGCGATTGGAGCAGGAGCGCCGTTTCGAGCAATCGCAAAAGTGGTCGGACATGCGCAGCTTTCTGAAGTTCGCAGGCAAAGATCGGATTGGCAAAAGCGGGCCTCAATCGACTTTGCCTCTCACCGGACCGCTGCTGGGCTGTCAGCCTACAACGCACACGGAAATCTTCATCTCAAGGCAAGCCGCGAGGATGCTTTGAAGGCGATCATTGCGGATTATGTTGCTGACCGATCGGCAAACCCTGATGCTACACGCATTGCGATGGCGCACAGTCGCAAGGACGTGGCTTCGATCAATGCTGGAATACGGGCAGCATTACAGGAGCGTGGTGGCCTTGCGAAAGGCGCTAAAGGATCGGACGTTCAGGGTCATGAACTCACTTACCGGACGAACAACGGGATACGCGCCTTCGCCCGGTGCGATCGGATCGTTTTTCTGGAAAATGATCGCGACCTCGGCGTCAAGAACGGCATGTTGGGTGAAGTGATATCTGTCGCGCCGGACGCAATACAAGTCCGGCTTGATGGAAGCGCACAGGCGGCAAATGGCCAACGCTGCGTGACCATGCCGGTGAATAGTTATCAGGCGTTTGATCACGGCTACGCGACAACAATCCACAAGACCCAAGGGTCGACGGTGGATTGCAGTTTCGTTCTGGCATCGAGGACCATGGACCGACATCTGGCCTACGTCGCAATGACCCGTCATCGTGAGAAGGCGCAGCTTTATGCGGGGTTGGACGAGTTCAAGACGGTGCGGTCCTTGAGTGAGACACTCAGCAGGTCAGGGGCCAAGGAGACCACGCTCGACTATGCCCCATCGGTTGCCGGCCGACGCGGCATAGGTGATCACCATGGCAAGGGCGCTGAGGCCGAGAAGGAGGAGCGGTCCGTTCCGGCTGGGCACACTGTCGCGCCCACGCACGAAATGCCGTCGCTGAGTGGTCATAGTGTGTGTGAAGGCGGCGTCCGTCCTGAGAGGCTTGACCACGGTCATGATCGTCCGGTGCTAATCCCGGCAATCGCGAAGTATGAGAACAGCGTGGATGACGTCGCACGCTTGAAAGCGATGCCGGTATTTGAACGCGATTGGGAATCCGCGAAGTTGCTTGCCCGACGGATATACTCCAACGCACATGCCGTCATTGACGGGTTGCGGGGCCGCATTGTCGAAGGAAACGTAGACCCTGCCGAACTCGGGAAACAGCTTCGCTCCACACCGGAGACAGTCGGCACTCTCGTCGGAAGGACAGGAACATTCGGAGAGAACGCCGAGCGCCGACAGGCACTTGGCCTCGTCAACGCGCTTGCGTTTCGTGTCGAACAATCCGGAAAGACGTGGCAACGCCGTTTTGAGGCGGAATGCAGTTCCGAGCAATGGAGGCGAGAAAAGCAGGATGTGATCGACGTGCCTGGTCTCAGCAACCATGCCGAGGCGCTGCTTCGGAAGCTCGATGATTTGCCTTACGCGGAAAAGGGGGCGTTCGTTGCACAGCTAAAGGCAACGATCGAGGGCTCCAAGGCGCTCGACGAGGCAAGTGAGACGGCGAGTGCGATCGAAAAACGCTTCGGTCGCGCCAATCCGTCAGATCTTGCGGAGCAGCTGAGGCGGGCTGGGCTCAATCAGACTGGCGAGATCGAGCGCATCCGCGGCGTCGTACGCCTCGCCGATCGTAGCCATCGGGCCGAACTCACTCAGCAGAGTGAGATGAAGCGCTCGCTTTCACGGAGGAAGGGGTTGCGATTGGGGATGTAGCGTCGACAATGCCGAACGCGCTGGCTGTCACCAGATGTTCATGGCGGAAGGCAAAAACTCGACTTGTGTGCCGTTCAGCAATGTGCAGACTTCATGTGGGTGGGGGACGGGAACGCGTGTCGGAGAAGGTGTTCGTAAGTGCGCAGGAAGTCGCTGATAGAGCGGGCGTTTCACGATCCGCTGTGTCGCGGACGTTTACGCCAGGTGCCAGCGCCTCACCCGAGACCCGGCGACGGGTGCTCGAGGGAGCCGAAACGCTCGGTTACCACGTAAATGCTCTTGCCCGCGGTCTCATGCGCAATGAAAGCGGCATTGTTTGCCTCATCGTGTCCGACGTGGCGACACCCAATCGTTCTGCTTTGCTACGCGAACTGACAATGTTGCTGCAGAATGCCGGCAAGGTGGCGATGTTGATCAACACGGACCGCTCGGACGGCAGCGTGGACCAAGCCCTTCGCCAAGCGATCCGCTATCGCGCAGATGCTTCGATCATCCTGTCCGGAATGCCGGACAAATCCATCGCACAACTCTGTCTGCGAAGCGGACAGCGGCTTGTCCTCATCAATCGCGATGACGAACAGCCCGGTCCATTGCGGATCAATCTTGATGATCGCGAGGCGGCCGGGCAGGTGGTGACGGCCTTCGTCAGAGCTGGATGCCGGAAGCTGGCTTTTGCCAACTCGGAAGCCGGAACACCAAGCTTGATGGCTCGTGAGCGGGGATTCGTCGCGGCGGCGAATGCGCTCGGAATGGAGGTTTCTGTCGAGCGTCATGGATGGACGGGTTACGATGCGGGAAAAGTCCTTGCACAGCGAATGTTGACGCGCCCGGAACGCCCGGATGCCGTCTTCTGCGCGACCGACCTCCTCGCATGCGGGTTCATGGACGCCGCCCGCCACCAGTTTTCGATATCGGTGCCAGACCAGCTGTGCATTGCAGGCTTTGACAATATCGAGCAGGCCTCATGGTCCTCGTATGACCTGACGACCTTCGCCCAGCCGGTTTCAGCGATAGCTTCCAAGGCGATCGACTGGCTCTCGCATTCGCAGCCGGACAATGATGGCGCTGTCCACGAGCAGTCGATCAGACTTCATGCCGAACTGGTTTGGCGCGGCTCGATTCGAGGCGGCTAAGTCGATCTGCCCGGCCGCGTTATTTCCATTCCCAGAACAGAGCAGATGCAAAAGGTCTGCGCAGCACCAAACTGTCCGTTCGAGCCGTCTGCTCGTAGGATGTGGCTTCCGCCTCCCCATTTAATCCGACAAAGTGCATCCGGGTGGACGCCGTCTTTGGTTGTCCCTTCCGACGGTAGTCAAAATGCACCGCACAGGTCGGGTACTGCCAATTATCGGTTAGAAGCTCGGCGAACTGTTTGGCATTCTGCTCGCGCCCCTGTCCGGTGAAGGCCAGAAACTGGCCAAGATTGAAGAACCCGCTGAACAGCGCATAGGCGCTTTCCTGCTGCATCCGGACAGCTTGCCCCGTCGTAAAGTCGCGTCGATAGGAGAGGCCTTCCGTTTGCCCCTTCGCTTTTTTTGCGGAGTAGCTGACAAGGTTCTTTTGGGCCAGCAGTTCCATCGTCAACGCGTAGCTCTGATAGCTCTCCGCGTTGGTGTGCAGGTCATCGATCCTGGCTTTCAGGTCAACGATGTAGTCTCGATACAATGCGGCGGCCATCTCAACTGCTCCGGTGACGGTGGAGCGCGCTTGCTATCAGATTGTGCGGCGTGGCCAAACCGATATCGCGCCTCCCAAGCCGTTCCTGCGGAAAAATCGTATCAGATGTGCAGCGCGTGCCCCAACGCCTTCAGTGCTGCTTCCTGCACGGCCTCGCTCCGTGTCGGATGCGCGTGGATTGTGCCCGCGAGGTCCTCCAGCCGTGCGCCCATCTCGATTGCCAGCGCAAAGCTCGCCGACAGTTCTGAGACACCCGCACCGACGGCCTGCAGACCAAGAAGGAGACCGGTATCCGCACGCGCCACGACCCGCACGAAGCCTTCCTCAGACACCATCGTCATTGCGCGGCCGTTTGCGCTGAACGGGAATTGACCGACCCGGATCGCGTAGCCTTGGGCGCGCGCCTCCTCCGGCGAAAGTCCTGCCGTTACGATTTCCGGATCGGTAAAGCAGATCGCCGGGATGCAACGCTTGTCCCAGGCACGCTGCTTGCCGGCAACGATCTCCGCAACCATTTCTCCCTGCGCCATGGCGCGATGGGCCAGCATTGGCTCGCCGGTAATATCACCGATCGCATAGACGCCCCGCATCGAGGTGCGGCAGCGATCGTCGATACGCAGATATGGTCCTGTACGATCGAGATCGAGCTCTTCGATACCCGATCCCGATATTTTGGGGCGGCGACCCACGGTCACCAGCACGCGGTCGGCGGGAAGCAGTTGTTGCTGGCCGTCCGACGTCTCGACGGCCAGCGCATTGCCGTCGTCCGAAAGCCCCTTCGCTTTTGCGCCTGTCAGGACCCGAAGGCCAAGTTCGCCAAGCCGTCGTGCAACCGGCCGCACGAGATCGGCATCATATTGCGGCAGTATCTGCTCCATCGCCTCGACGACCGTTACCTCCGACCCCAGCTTCGCAAATGCCGTGCCGAGTTCGAGGCCGATATAGCCACCACCCACGACGACGAGTTTCTTCGGCAATTCGGCCAGCGAGAGCGCCTCCGTGGACGAGATGACCCGACCTCTGAATGGCAGCGCTGCGAGTTCCACAGGTTCGGAACCCGTAGCAATCACCACCGTCTCGGCACGAACGACCTGCGTGCCGACCTCCGTTTCGACCTCCACGGTTTTGCCGTCGCGGAAGGCCGCGCGGCCGTGAACGATCTTGACCCTGGCCTTCTGCAGCAGAGCGGAGACGCCTCCATTCAGCCGACCGACGATCCCATCCTTCCAGGCGATGGTCTTTGCGAGGTCGATCGAAGCAGCCTCGACACGAATGCCCATTGCGTTCTTGCCAGCAAGCATCTGTCTTGTGGCTCCGAACTCCTCGGCCGCATGGATGAGCGCCTTTGACGGAATACATCCGACATTCAGGCAGGTGCCGCCGGGCTTGCCCGCCTCGACGATGACGGTATCGAGGCCGAGTTGTCCGGCCCTGATGGCGCAGACATAGCCGCCCGGCCCGGCGCCGATGACGAGAAGCTTGCAGACGATCTCTTTCATGGATGTTAGCCTTCGATGAAGATAAGGGCGGGCGTCTCGAGAAGGACCCGAACACGTTGGACGAAGGTGGCGGCATCCCATCCGTCGATGATGCGGTGGTCGAAACTTGAGGAGAGATTCATCATCTTGCGCGGCACGAACTGGGTGCCGTCCCAGGCCGGGCGCACGGCGATCTTGTTGACGCCAACGATCGCGACCTCCGGATGGTTGATAACTGGAGTCGAGACGATGCCGCCAAGCGCCCCAAGCGAGCTGATGGTGATGGTCGAACCGCTTAATTCATCGCGGGTCGCGGTGCCCGCGCGCGCAGCATCCGCCAGGCGGCCCATTTCGGTCGCGCAATCCCAGATGCCACGCGCCTCCGCGTTCTTGACCACAGGGACGACAAGCCCGGCGGGCGTCTGCGCGGCAATGCCGATATGGACACCGCCATGCCGGGTGAGGATGCCCTTGTCGTCGTCGAAGGTCGCGTTCACGTTCGGCTGTTCGGCGACAGCCCTCACGATTGCCCGCATCAGGAACGGCAGGACAGTGAGCTTCGGCTGTTCCGGCTTGCGGTCGCGGTTCATGGTGGCCCGCAATTCCTCCAGCGCCGTCATGTCGACTTCCTCGACATAGGTGATGTGGGGAATGCGAGAGGTCGACAACGACATCTTTTCGGCGATGCGGCGCCTGAGGCCGGTGAGCTTGATCTCCTCGGTCGACGTCCTTTTCGCAATCGCCACCGGTTGGGACGGCACTTCGCCGCGCGCGATGAATAGCTCGACATCCTCGCGAAGAATGCGGCCGGCGGGTCCCGATCCCTTGAGTTGGCGCAGGTCAACGCCGCTTTCCCTTGCAAAGAGCCGCACGGATGGTGATGCCAGCGGCTTTTCTGCCGGTGCCGGAGCCTCGGGGCGAAGCACAATCGCGGCCTTGGTGACCGGCCGGGTGTCCGGCTCGACTGCAAGGGGTGGACTGTCGGCAGCTTTCGCCGGTGCCTCGGCAGGAGGTGCCTTCACGTCGCCTGTCGTCTCGCCATCGCCAGTCTCGATCCTGACAAGCGGCGCCTTGACGGCGATCTTGTCGCCAACTTCAGCGCCCAACCAGACGACGGTCCCCGTAACGGGCGAAGGGATCTCGACCGTCGCCTTGTCGGTCATGACGGCGGCGATGACCATATCCTCCTTGACCGGGTCGCCCGCCTTGACGTGCCATTCAACAAGCTCGGCTTCCGCCACACCTTCGCCGACATCGGGCATCTTGATCGTGAATTCGCCCATGTGTCAGGCCTCCATGACTTCGGCAAGCGCCCGTCCAACCCGTCCGGGGCCGGGGAAGTAGTCCCATTCCTGCGCATGCGGATAGGGCGTATCCCAGCCGGCAACGCGCATGACCGGCGCTTCGAGGTGGTAGAAGCAGTGCTCCTGCACGAGAGATGCGATCTCTGCGCCAAACCCCGACGTCAGGGTCGCCTCATGGACGACGACGCATCGCCCGGTCTTGTTGACGGACTGCACGATGCTATCGAGGTCGAGCGGCAAGAGGCTGCGCAGATCGATCACCTCGGCATCGATGCCCGTGTCTTCGGCGGCAGCAAGCGCCACGTGCACCATCGTGCCGTAGGCGATGACCGTCACGGCTGAGCCCGAGCGCCGGATGTCGGCCTTGCCGATCGGGATCGAGTAATGGCCCTCGGGCACCTCTCCGAGGTCGTGCTTCGACCATGGCGTGACCGGACGCTCGTGGTGGCCATCAAATGGCCCGTTGTAGAGCCGCTTCGGTTCCAGGAACATCACCGGATCCGGATCCTCGATCGAGGAAATGAGCAGCCCCTTCGCGTCATAGGGATTGGAGGGTACGACGACCTT
Source organism: Rhizobium sp. 10N414 (assembly GCF_056394785.1). Lineage (NCBI taxonomy): Bacteria > Pseudomonadati > Pseudomonadota > Alphaproteobacteria > Hyphomicrobiales > Rhizobiaceae > Rhizobium > Rhizobium sp. 10N414. The sequence continues at coordinate 14,923 of NZ_JBFTIN010000014.1, forward strand.
CAAGCCGCAGACATGTGTGAACAATGCTTCCGGGCTCTGGCTGTGAGTCTGGCCGCCGAAAATGCCGCCGCCAGTGGGCATTCGCAACACGATCGGACATGTGAAATCGCCGTTTGAGCGATAGCGGATGCGAGCGGCCTCCTGGGTGATCTGATCGTAGGCCGGATACATGTAGTCCGCGAACTGGATCTCGACACAGGGCTTCAGACCATAGGCCGCCATGCCGATAGCGGTGCCGACAATGCCGGACTCGCTGATCGGCGTGTCGAAGCATCTTGTCTTGCCGTACTTCGCCTGCAGTCCTTGGGTACAACGAAACACGCCGCCGAAATATCCGACGTCCTCGCCGAACACCACCACGTTGTCGTCGCGGGCCATCGAAACGTCCATGGCGCTGCGCACCGCTTCAATCATCGTCATTCTGGCCATGTCAGAAACCTGCCTTCTGCCGCTGGCGACGAATGTGTGGCGGCATTTCCGCGTAGACGCCTTCGAAGATGTCTCGCACCGAGGGCTTGCCCCCTGCATGCAGCGTGCCGTGGTGCTCGGCCTGCTTCTGGGCTTCAATCACCTCATCCATGATTTCCGCTTCGGCCTGGACATGCCGCTCTTCCGACCATGCGCCCCTGATGATCAGGTGCTTTTTCAAGCGCAGCACCGGATCGCCCAGTGGCCAGGCTTCGGACTCCGTCTTTGGCCGATAGGCGCTCGGATCATCAGAAGTCGAATGGGCGCCAACGCGGTAGGTGACATATTCGATCAGGGTAGGTCCGAGGTTTCGCCGTGCCCGCTCGGTTGCCCAACGTGCGACGGCGTAGACCGCGAGATAGTCGTTGCCATCGACGCGCAGGGCCGGAATGCCGAAACCAAGTCCGCGCGCTGCAAACGTGCCGGAGCCGCCGCGGGCGATCCCCTGGAATGTCGAAATCGCCCACTGATTGTTGACGATATTGAGGATGACCGGGGCTTTGTAGGTAGAGGCAAACACGAGAGCGGAATGAAAATCAGACTCCGCCGTCGAGCCGTCACCGATCCAGGCAGCCGCGATCCTGCTGTCGTTCTTGATGGCCGACGCCATGGCCCAGCCGACCGCCTGGACATATTGGGTGGCGAGGTTGCCCGAGATGGTGAAAAAGCCGTGTTCCTTCGACGAATACATGATCGGCAGCTGGCGCCCTCGCAACGGATCGCTTTCGTTCGAGAAGATCTGGTTCATCATCTCGACCATCGGATAATCGTCGGCGATCAGGAGACCTGCCTGGCGGTAGGTCGGGAAGTTCATGTCGCCCTTGCGAAGCGCCTTACGGAAGGCGCAACTGACGGCTTCCTCGCCGAGATGCTGCATGTAGAAGGACGTCTTGCCCTGTCGCTGTGCCATGAGCATGCGAGCATCGAAAGCGCGAAGCTTCATCATGTTGCGCAGGCCGATCAGCAACTCTTCGTCGGAGAGCATGCCCGACCATGGGCCGACAGCCTCTCCCTCGCGGTTGAGGACACGAATGATCGAGTAGGCGAGGTCGCGGATCTCTTCCGGCGCAACGTCGACCTCGGGGCGCGGCACCACGCCTGCCTTGGCTATCTTCACGTTGGAGAAATCGGGTAGACCGCCCGGCCGGACGGCAGGTTCCGGCACATGAAGGCTCAGTTGAGCTGTGTCCGTCATATCGTACTTTCCCTCCCAACTGCGATGTTCGCTTCTCTCCTCAAAGAGGAACGCCGCAGTTCTTGTTCTTATAGATTGCGCGCGATCACCATTCTCTGCACGTCGCTTGTGCCTTCATAAATCTGGCAGATGCGCACATCCCGATAGATGCGCTCGACCGGATAGTCCGCCATATAACCGTAGCCCCCATGGATTTGGATCGCATCCGAACAGACCCGCTCTGCCATCTCGGACGCGAAGAGCTTGGCCATCGATGCTTCGGAGAGGCACGGCAGGCCATTGTCGCGCAGTGCCGCAGCGTGAAAGACGAGTTGGCGCGCCGCTTCGATCTGGGTCGCCATATCGGCAAGGCGAAAGGCGACCGCCTGGTGCTCTATGATCGCCTTGCCGAAAGCCGTGCGTTCGCGTGCATAGTCGCGCGCTGCCTCAAAAGCGGCGCGTGCCATGCCGACAGCCTGAGCGCCGATGCCGATGCGACCGCCTTCGAGATTTGCCAGCGCGATCCGGTAGCCTTCGCCCTCCGCACCCAACCGCAATTCGGCCGGGATGCGCATGCTGCTGAAGGCGATCTGACAGGTGTCGGTCGAATGCAGGCCAAGCTTTTCCTCGACGCGGACGACTTCGTAGCCCGGCGTGTCGGTCGGTACGATGAAGGCGGTAATCCCCTTCTTGCCGGCATCCGGATCGGTCACCGCAAAAACGATGATCATCTGACCGTTCTTGCCCGACGTGATGAATTGCTTGGCGCCGTCGAGCACGTAGTGATCGCCATCGAGGCGCGCGCGGCTGCGCAGGTTGGACGCTTCCGAACCTGCTTGCGGCTCCGTCAGCGCAAAGCCGCCAATCCATTCGCCGCAGGCAAGCTTCGGCAGGAAACGCTGCTTTTGCTCCTCGGTGCCGAACTTCAGGATCGGTACGCATGCGACCGAACTGTGGACGCTCATGATCGTCGAGCATGGCCCGTCGCCTGCAGCGATCTCCTCGAGAGCTGCTGCATAAGCGAGCGTTCCGGTATTGGAGCCGCCATATTCCTCGGGAACCAGCATGCCAAGCAGACCGAGTTCGCCCATCTCGCTCAGCTCTTCGCGCGGAAACTTGTGTTCCCGGTCACGTGCTGCCGCACCAGGGGCAAGTTGCTCGCGGGCAAAATCGCGTGCCAGATCGCGAATTTGCTGCTGGAGATCGGAAAGAACCATGCTTGCCTCCTTGCTGTCCGCTCTAGTGCCGCTCGATGGCCACGGCGGTCGCTTCGCCGCCGCCAATGCACAGAGCTGCCATCCCGCGCTTCAGGTCGTAGCGTTTGAGGGCGGCAAGCAACGTGACCAGGATACGCGCGCCGGATGCGCCGATCGGGTGGCCAAGAGCGCAGGCTCCGCCGTGCACGTTAACCTTTTCCTCTGGTAGCCTGAGGTCGCGCATCGCAGCCATGGCGACAACCGCAAAGGCCTCGTTGATCTCGAAGAGATCGACGGTCTCGAGCGGCCAGCCGGTGCGATCGGAGAGCTTCTGCAAGGCGCCGATCGGAGCCGTAGCAAAGAGATTGGGCGCCTGCGAGTGTGTGGCGTGTCCAGTAATGGTCGCGAGCGGTGCCAGTCCTTTGCGCTCGGCCTCGGAACGACGCATCAGCACGAGGGCGGCCGCACCGTCGGAAATCGAGCTGGAATTGGCAGCTGTCACGGTCCCGCCGTCACGAAAGGCAGGCTTGAGGAGCGGGATCTTGTCGATCTTCGCCTTGCCCGGCTGCTCGTCCCGGCTGACCGTTTGTTCGCTCTTTCCCGCAGCGATCGTGACTGGCGTGATCTCGGCCTCGAAGCAGCCGGTGTGGATCGCCTCTTGCGCTCGGGTCAATGATGTCACCGCATAATGGTCCTGCGCCTCGCGCGTGAACTGGTAAGCTTCGGCGCAGTCCTCGGCGAAGGTGCCCATCAAACGTCCCTTGTCATAAGCATCCTCCAGCCCGTCGAGGAACATATGATCGATGACGCGTCCGTGGCCGAGCCTGTAACCGCCACGGGCACGATCGAGAAGATAGGGCGCGTTGGTCATGCTTTCCATGCCGCCGGCGACGCCGATCGTGGCGCTGCCCGCTGCCAGGAGATCATGTGTCAACATGACGGCTTTCATGCCGGAGCCACACATCTTGTTGACGGTGGTTGCACCGGTCGAGAAAGGCAGGCCCGCGCCGATCGCCGCCTGCCGGGCAGGCGCCTGGCCGAGGCCGGCCGGGAGCACGCAGCCGAAGACGACCTCGTCGACGGCATCCAGCTCCACGCGGCTTCGTTGAAGTGCCGCGCGGATCGCGGTGGCACCGAGGTCGGGCGCCGTTGCCCCTTTGAGTTCGCCTTGGAAGCCGCCGATCGGCGTGCGCGCCGTTCCGACAATGACGACAGGGTCCTGCAAAGCCATGTTCAAGTCTCCTGGTCAAAACGCGCTAGCGCGCACTCATGCGCAGTGCGCCGTCGAGGCGAATGACCTCGCCGTTCAGCATGCTGTTTTCACATATATGGCGCACCAGCGCCGCAAATTCCGCAGGCCTTCCGAGGCGCGGCGGGAAGGGCACGCTCTTGCCGAGCGCTTCCTGCACCTCATGTGGCATGCCGGCCATCATCGGCGTCTCGAAGATGCCCGGGGCGATCGACACGACCCGAATTCCATGGCGGGCAAGCTCGCGTGCAATCGGAAGCGTCATCGAGGCAATGCCACCCTTGGACGCTGCGTATGCGGCCTGTCCAACCTGTCCATCGAAGGCCGCGATCGATGCGGTGTTGACGATAACGCCGCGCTCCCCCTCAGCGTCCGGGTCCTGCTGCTGCATGGCAGATGCCGCCAATCGGATCATATTGAACGTGCCAACGAGGTTGATGGTGATCGTGCGCACGAAGCTGTCGAGGTCATGGGGGCCGTTGCGACCGATGATCTTCTCGCCCGGCGCCACGCCGGCGCAGTTCACCAGCCCGCTCAGGCCGCCAAAGGCCTCCATCGCGGCGGCTACGACAGATGCACCATCCCCGGCGCTTGTCACATCGGCCCTGATGTATCTTGCGTTCACCCCGAGTTCCGCGGCGATCGCTTCGCCGGCAGTCTCGTTGAGGTCGGCGATGATGACGCGCGCGCCGTTCTCAGCCAGCATGCGCGCCGTGGCAGCGCCCAGGCCAGAACCTCCACCGGTAACGATAAAGCTTCCTTCACGGATCAGCATCGGTTTGCTCCCATCACCTTGCGATCGTCTGCCCGGACTGTGACACCTCCCCGGCCCAGCCCAAGCTGACGGATTCTATTCCGTCGCCATATTGCAAGCGATGACAAAAATGCTGCATTGTTTCGGACAGTTTTGCCATAGGTGGAGGAGCTGGTGGCTGACATTGAGAGACGCATGATCGCGCGCGGCTTCGTCGAGGAGGCGCTTGACAGCTTGCGCCGAACAGGGCGGCCGACAGCGCCAATTCTTGTGTCGCTGGGGCTGCCCGAGGTTATCGATGAGCCCGTATCCGCCGAGAGCTATGGCGCTCTCTGGCTTGCGATTGCCAAGGAGCTCGATGACGAGTTTTTCGGGATGGGCGGGCGTCCGATGCGCAGCGGCAGCTTTACGCTGCTTTGCCATTGTGTCCTGCACGCGCCGACGCTCGGCCATGCGCTGCGACGGGCACTGCGTTTCCTCGACGTGGTGCTGGACGATCCGCGTGGCAAGCTTGTTGTCAGAGACGGGCTTGCCCAGATCGAACTAACGGATGCCTGTGAAGCACGGTCGGCCTTCGCCTATCGCACCTACTGGATCCTTATCCATGGGATAACCTGCTGGCTGGTCGGCAGACGCATTCCGATTCGGCTTGTCGATTTCCGTTGCGCCGAGCCGACGCAGGGGGCTGACTATCGGCTCTTCTTCGGAGCGCCCGTCAGATTTGGACAACCAACCAGTCGCCTCGGTTTCGACAGCGCAATGCTGGATTTGCCGGTCACCCGCACGGAACAGGCGCTGAAGCAGTTTCTGCGGGGCGCACCGGCCAATATCCTCGTGCGCTATCGCTACGATGCGGGGCTCGCCTCCAGCGTCAGGCGGCGCTTGGACAAGGTGCCTCCGGCCGCATGGAAGACATTTTCGGACCTCGCTGTTGAAATGCGGATACCGCCCTCAACCTTGCGTCACCGCTTGCGTGACGAAGGCCAGAGTTACGCCGGCATCAAGGATGACATACGCCGTGATCTTGCCGTCGATCTGCTGCTCAACACGTCGAAGACAACAGGTGATATCGCCGCCCAGCTTGGCTATTCGGAGCCCAGCGCCTTCTTCCGAGCCTTCCGCAAATGGATGTCGAAAAGCCCCGACGCGTTCCGGCGCGAGGGCAGTGGCGCGGCCGGGCAGGACGGGCGCAGCTCGCGGATGATGCGTCACGTCTCGCGGATCGAGCCCTGAACTTTTCAAAGTCCGTCACTCGGCGCATGAAAATACCCGGCTGACGATGGTATTTAAACGGCGCACCATTGCCGTGCCGAGTACGGCGTCGTCAGGGAGGGCAGCCAGGGATATGGCGGCAGCGAGCATTGCGGACTATCATGTTCCTCCGTGCATCGGTGCTTCGGATGCCGGAACGTGTGCCATCGAGCGCATGCGTGTTCTTGAAAGGAAAGGTTGATCGGTATGCCTGCCGCTCGCGAGGATTTGCGGGACTTTTTGCGCGGAGAACCGGATTGCATACTCGTCGAAGTGACGGGAGCAGTCGGCTCGACGCCGCGCGATACCGATGCCTGGATGCTGGTGTCCAAGAGCCGTTCCTTTTCAACGATCGGCGGCGGCCAACTGGAATATATGGCGATCGACCAGGCACGACGGGCACTCCGCCAGTCCCAGTCGGTAGCGACGATGAGCATTCCTCTCGGGCCTGAGATCGGTCAATGCTGCGGTGGTCGCGTTGGCCTTTCCTTCACCGCAGTCACAAGCGAACTGGCCGATGAGTTGATTGCTCGGGCCGATGACGAGATTGCCCAACGGCCCCATGTCTATGTCTTTGGAGCCGGTCACGTCGGCGACGCATTGGCCCTTGCGCTGTCACTGGCGCCATTGCGCACAATACTGGTCGATACCCGTGAAGACGAGCTTGCCGCCTCGCGTGCTTCGGGGATCGAAACGTGCCTGACCGCAATGCCCGAGGCGATCGTGCGCAATGCACCGGCAGGAAGCGCGTTTGTCATCCTCACCCACGATCACGCGCTCGACTTTTTGATTGCCACGGAAGCACTGCGTCGGGACGATGCCGCCTATGTCGGGATGATCGGCTCGAAGACGAAGCGTGCGACCTTCAGGAATTGGTTATCACGCGAAGTGGGCAGGCCAGAGCTTCTTGATCGCCTCGTCTGCCCGATCGGCGGCACCGCCATAAAAGATAAGCGCCCCGCTGTCATCGCAACGCTGGCGGCTGCCGAGATTATGGTGGCGGTGCTATCTTTCGGCGCGGGGGCCATTAGCGGAAAGCACAAGCTTAAGGCTGACGAATGACCCTTCGACGCCACCGCTCCCTCGAGGCAGCCGTCGGGTTCCTGACCGACCGTGATTTGTTACTATGATCGGTGCTATCCGATGCCAAAGGGAACTCTTGACAGAGGCGTATGAATTTCGCGCCTTCGATGCAATGTTGTTCTGCCTCGCGCGGCAAGCAGCCTGTCCATTTCATGCCGGGAGCTGCCGAAACTGGTCAGCAGCCGCCGCGCTTCTCCCTTGTCGAGGCAATACTGTCTCTGCAACATGGCCGGTGAATACGATATCTCGCATAACTCTTCTCTCATGACGTCTCCTTTCAACTAGGAAACAATCGCGGGCGCTAGGTCGTTCCTTCACTGCTTGAGACCGCGTGTAAGATTGGGCGAGGTCGAGGGCTACGGCCTGGCGGTCAGGCCGACTTCGGCCGATGGGTCGGACGGACCGTGTGGCGTTCGATCCGCCCCGCGACTGAAAAGATCAGCACCTCGACGTCCATGTCGATCCTATCGCCATCCATGAGCCTGACCACGTCGTCGATACCCGAGGTCGGGTGGCCATCAATCGCAAGCAGATAGTCACCTTCCCGAAGCCCGGCTCGCGCTGCGGGACTGTCAATTTCGACCCGGCGCAGTCGCACTGCCGTTGTCTGGGCAAGCCCGGCTTCCAGGGCCACGCGGCGTTGCAGTTCCACGGTATCCGCCGCGATGCCGATGTAGGCGCGCCTCACATGGCCGAACCTCAAGAGTTCCGACACAACATGCTTGGCGGTGTTGGAAGCGACAGAGAAGGCGATGCTTTGCGCACCTTGGATCACGGCCGTGTTGACGCCAATGACCTCCCCTGCCGAGGACACCAGCGGGCCTCCGGAATTTCCAGGATTGAGCGCCGCATCGGTCTGGATGATATCATCCATCAAGCGTCCGCTGGCGGCGCGCATCGATCGGCCGAGCGCGGATACGATGCCAGCCGTCACGGTCCACTCGAAACCGAGCGGATTGCCAATTGCGATTGCGATGTGGCCGCGCTTCAAGCTCTTCGAGTCCCCAAGCTTGGCCCAGGCGCCCGGCCAGTCGTTCGCTCGAATGAGAGCGAGGTCGCTGTCCGGATCCCGGCCCAGCACCTTGCCCTCGATCACAGCGCCATCTGGCGTTTTGATGCGAACGGTTTTGGCATCGTCGACGACATGGTTGTTCGTCACGACAAGACCATCGGGAGAGATCGCGAAGCCGGAACCGTGTCCCGCGCGGCCGCCCACCCTTTCAATGCGACTGACCGCGGGGCCGACGAGGTCGACCGCGTTCGATACAGAATGAGAATAGGCATCCAACAGGCTAGCGTCCTGAGACGGTTGGATGTCACGATCCAGGAATCCCATGAATACTCCTCCGACGCGCAAGCGTCGTTTTGAGGAACGGCAGCGGCTGCAAAGGCGAGGGGCTGTCGGTTCGACAGGTTGAAATAGTGTCTATTCAGATGAGATTGTGCGCAACTTAAATCAAGGGGTGAGTCCGAGCTGCTGTAGCGGGCACGTTCAGAGACGCCGGCATCGCGCAGACCCATCACTGAAATTTGACCCAGGGGATGCAAGGCACCGTCGCCTGCATATCAAGCTGTGCTACATTTTTGACTGCTTGGATAAGGGGATTGGAGTGCCATGTTTGCGACGCTCGCGATGCTGATCAGCCTCTCCGGTGCAACCCCCGTTGTGGCGGAACCCGGGGGAGGCGAGGTTGACGTGAAACTCGTCCTCGCAGTCGATACCTCTCGATCCATGGATCAGGAAGAGGCTCGCATCCAGCGCGAAGGCTATGTCGAGGCTCTCAAGCACAGAGAATTCATCGATGCGGTGACCGGGGGGCTCACAGGACGCATTGCGATCAGTTACTTCGAATGGGCGGGCTACGTGGTGCCGGATTCCGTCATCGACTGGCATGTGATCGCGACGGAACAGGACGCGATCGATTTTGCCAACAAGCTCGAGCAGCGTCCGATCGCCACGCAGCGCCGCACGTCGATCTCCACCGCGATTGCGCAAGGGGCTGCGATGATCGTCTCCAGCCCCTACACCGGTATGCGACAGGTGATCGACGTCTCGGGAGACGGTACGAACAATTCCGGCAGTCCGGTTGCGCCAACTCGCGACAAGGCAGTGGAGACGGGCATGGTCATCAATGGACTTGCGCTCATGCTGCGCCCGTCCGGGGCTCCAGGCGGTCTCGACAGGTATTATGCGGATTGCGTGATCGGCGGCCCGGGTTCTTTCGTCTTGCCAGTCTACAAGATCGAGGATTTCGCCGTCGCGGTGCGGCGGAAACTTGTGCTTGAGGTCAGTGGTCTTCCTCCGCCGCCGGCGACACAGCGGATCGCCGGCCAACCCGCGACCGACTGCATGATCGGCGAGCGGCAATGGCAGGACATGTTCGAGCGATGATCGCAAACCGGCTGCCGCCCTCTCAGCCCCTCAATGTGTCGCGCAGCACATCGAAGACGCGGGCATCCAACGTCTGGGACACATTGAAGCGCATAAAGTTCTGGGCTGATTGCGAAAGGCTGAACGCGTTTCCTGGGGCGAGGACAATTTTCCGTTCCAGGGCAGCGCGTGCAACATCGGCCGCATTGGCGTCTCCGGGCAACCGGCACCAAAGAAACATGCCTGCCGAGGGTTCCAGCCAGGGAACGATGCCGAGGTTCTTCAGCTTCGCCGAGACGTTAAACATCGCCTCCGAGAGCCGGCTGCGCAGAGCCTCGACATGCTTGCGGTAGCTGCCATCACTGAGGACCTTATAAACAAGTTCGGACGAAAGCCGCCCGCCGCCGAATGTGGTGGCGATCTTGAGGTCGATCAGTGCATCGACCCATTCCGGCTTTGCGGCGATGAAACCGCAGCGGGCCGAGGCCGACAGGGTTTTGGAGAAGCTTCCGATATGGATGACCCTGTCCAAGCCATCAAACGCCGCAAGACGGGGCGCCGGCGTGTGCTCGAAATCGGCGAAAATATCGTCCTCGACGATGGTGAGTTCGAATTGATCCGCGATCTTCAAGACCTTGTGGGCCGCAACAGGAGAAAGCGTAGCGCCTGTCGGGTTGTGGATTGCCGAGTTGGTGATGTAGAGGCGTGGTCGATGTTCAGCAACAACCTGGCCGAACAGTTCGATGTTCGGACCTGAGGGCGTATAGGGAACGCTGACGATCCTGGCACGATGGGCCCGCAGAAGCGCCTGGAAATTGAAATAGCAGGGATCATCTACCAGCACGACGTCATCAGGTTCGAGAAGGAAACGGCAGAGGAGATCGATCGCCTGTGTGCCCGATTCCGTCAGCATGATCTGATCCGGGGAGGCCTCCACGCCTCGCTCCGCCATGCGTCGCGCGATGTGCTGGCGTAACGCCGGTAATCCGAGGGGCGAGCCGTAGTCGGCGAACGCCGTGTTGTCGGCACGCGACAGTGTTCGCAAGGCCCGTCGAATGCCGTTTTCCGGAAGCCAGGACGGTGGGAGCCAGCCGCAGCCTGGCTTCAGATCCCCGTCATCGGCTTCAAGCGACTGCCGGGATACCCAGAACGGATCGACGGCTCGGTCCAGCTTGGGGCCGATGTCGGAGAGGGAAAATGGAGCGGCCTGGTTTGCGACGTAGAAACCCGAACCCGGTCGAGACAGGATCACGCCTTCGGCAACCAGGCGCTCATAGGCGTCGACGACGGTCGACGTGGACACGCCGGATGTTTTGGCCATTGCCCGAACGGATGGCAATTTCGCGCCTGGCGTCAGGTTACGGCCGGCGATCCGTTGCCGGATCGTGGCCATGACCGTCGCCACCCGGCTGGTGTTGAGTTCCGTATTTACATCCATCTGTACTGCTACCTCAGGCATAACAGTTTTGTTGAACTGTACCAGATTGTCGCTGGTGCTGCCATGGCTTTGGGCCGATAAGAACGGCATGTGAGAAAGGCAGTGTACATGGACCGCACCGCATCTGCGTGGCTTAACGGCCTTATCGGCGTAGTGATTTTCAGCGGCTCGCTGCCCGCCACGCGTGTGGCGGTCATGCAGTTTGATCCGGTGTTTCTGACAGTGGCGCGAGCGGGAATTGCAGGAGCACTGGCGCTTTTGCTTTTGCTGCTGTTCAAGGAGAAGCGTCCGGCAAGAGACGATCTGGTATCGCTGGTGGTGGTTGCCGCAGGCGTGGTGGTCGGCTTTCCATTGTTGACTGCGCTTGCCCTGCAGCATGTTACCTCGGCACATTCGGTGGTCTTTATCGGGCTCCTGCCACTTGCCACCGCCATCTTTGGCGTTATCCGCGGCGGCGAACGTCCGAAGTTGGCATTCTGGCTCTTTGCAGTGATGGGAAGTGCGCTGGTCTGCAGTTTCGCCGTGGCGCAGGGACTGAGTGCTGCGCCCCTCGGAGACGCCTTGATGATGGCGGCGATCGTCGTCTGCGGGCTTGGTTACGCCGAAGGGGCGAAGCTTTCGCGGAAACTCGGGGGATGGCAGGTCATTTCCTGGGCGCTCGTTCTCTCGCTGCCGCTGATGATCCTTGCATCGATCTGGTTCATGCCGACAAGCTTCTCGGGCATCAATGCTCCTGCACTGGCCGGCCTCGTCTATGTCTCTTTGTTCAGCATGCTGATCGGCTTTGTTTTCTGGTATCGGGGCCTAGCACAAGGCGGAATCGCGAGCGTCGGTCAACTGCAATTGCTTCAGCCCTTCCTCGGCCTGACGCTTGCCGCAACGCTGCTGCATGAAACGGTGACGTGGACGATGTTTGCGGTAACCGCAGCGGTGATTGCCTGTGTGGCGGCTGCCCGCAAATTTGCCCGATAGCGCGGCGCCTCGTCGTCGGCAGCGCTTTTCAAGCGCCGTCGAACCTGAGTGCTCCTTCCGCCTCCAGACGAACGCGGCCCCTTCCGACCCTGACAATCCGGATTGGGGCCCGCTTCTCTTCGAGCCGCCGGCGCAGCAGCAACAGCCGGGTCTCGAGATTGTCCTTGATCTCCGGCATCCGGCCGCCAACGGCCAGCCGCATCTCCCTGTTGGTGAACTCGTTGCGGCCGTCGCTCAGGTGCCATTCGAGCATCAGACGAAGCAGCGTACCGGCAATGCCCTTCACGATATAGGTACCGTCGACGAACACGCTGTCGTCCACGCGATGATGGACAACACGGATATCCCGGCCGCTGGCCGCAGGTTCGGACGCGAGCGCGGGTGCACCCTGCGTCGGCTCGGCCGACGCCGCCTCCCGTTCGCTCGCCCTCAAGGCACTGGCGGCCTGTCCCGCCAGAATTTCAAGGGCTGCCTCATCTTCCTCGCGGAAGGCCAGCCGTTCCGCGCTTTCGACGAAAAGTACTCCGGTCACGGTGCCTCGAGCTGACATGGGAACGGCGATCTGGCTCATTACCATGGGCAATTGCGGAAAGGCGACGATACGCGTGGCGTTTTCCGATGCCTCTGCCTCCATGCCGATCGCTTCCCCGAGCCGGCGCACGCGGCTCATGTCGCTGACTTTGATCGTTTGCCCGCTCGTTGCCGCCGCGCCGATCAGCCCCTCGCTCCCGGCGATTTCCGATCCCAGTCCCGAGCGGTCGTAGCCGAGGCTGCCGGTCGTGATCAGGCAGCCGCGATGGCTATCATGGATGAGCACGACCGCATTTCGATATCCAAGAACGCGCTGAATACCGGCGAGCAGGCTATCGATGATCTCGTCCGCTTCTCCCTGCCGCTCGATGGCCCGGATTGCGTCCGAGAGAGCGGGAAGGCTGACGCGATCACGGCCTGTCGGGCTACGCGCGGTTTCCACCGGGGAGGGGACCTTCTCGATCCGGCGCACCCGGAAGATATCCGCGCTCCGCAGCCGCATTACCTCCGACATGCCGACCTGCGCGCTGCTCGCCTTGAGCTGGAGCGCTATCTTGTCGAACAGTTGGCCGGCATCGACGGAGCGCACGAATCCGATGTCGAGTAGGAATTGGTCGCCCGTGAAGCCATCGACGAGGATCAGCGCGACATGAGGGTTGGCGCGCACGTTCGCCGCCGTCTTGGCAAAGAACTGATTGGAGAGGGCAACGTGGTCTTCGTCGACCCGCACCACATGAGAAAGATAGGAGATGTTCGGCGTTCCGTCGGCCGCGGCAGTGGCGATGATGGAGGGAATGACGCCTTCGAAGCAGGCTGACAGATCGCTGAGACGCAAGTTCATTTGGGCCTCGCGAAAGCCAGCATGCCGGCAAGCGGGCCGGGCGTCTGGATGTATATTTCACTCACGGAAAGCCGAACGACCTTGGCCTCGCGAGCAGTAAGCCACGGCGTAATGATGCGCCCGGGCACTCCAAGGGCTTCAAGCTCGCCCGTGGCTGCCGCGATGAAGCGGTCGGCACAATCGATATCATGTGCCTCCGTGTCCCGCATCGAGGCGGCCCCCTTGAGCTGAAAGCTTACATAGTCAGACGGACTGACGAAGGTGGCGGCAATCCGGCCCGTCTGCCGGACGGAGGTTTCGAGCCGAGGCCATTGCCAGGAAGAGAAGATGACGTCGATCGTCTCCCGGTCCTCGAAAATGTGGAAGCCGACTCCGCGTCCAGCGGATGGGTGCCCCGTTTCGTCGGCGGCGGCGATGATGCACATAAGGGGTCGCTTGAAGAAATCGAGAAGCTTGTCGTCGACCTGCACCGCCGCCCCCACTGCGTGTCCTAATCCTCTTTAGCATCCTTTTAGGATATTCGGCACGGCTTGCACATTCTTTTAGGAACGCGCGTTTTTCCGGCGCGCTATAGAAACCTCGCACGGATTGGACCGTCTGGATAACCATCTGCCCCGTCATTTGTGGATCTATGCCCCCGAATGCAAACGCCGAGATCATGCCGGCATATCGGACCGGCACGGCATCCGAACCCGTCCGTGCACGAAATCGTCGCAACCGAAACGGCTGAAGCCTGGAGTGAATGATGGAGAAGTTTACGCATGCGGCGGTATCGCCGCCGAACCATGGAACGCCGGCAATGGCGTTCGGCAAGCATGTCATACGCATGATGGCGGCCAACACCGGCGGTTCGTTCGGTATGTTTGAGGCCATCGTGCCGCCCGGAGAAGGACCGCCGCTTCATATGCACGAGCGCGAGGATGAGTTCTTCCGTGTCCTGTCTGGCCGCTTCGGTTTCTGGTGTGCCGGTGACTATGTCGAACTGACGGAAGGCGGCTGCATCGCGCTGCCACGCGGCGTTCCGCATCGCTTCCGGAATGTCGGCGAAAGCGAAGGCCATATCATGGTCGTTGTGACGCCCGGCGGGTTCGAGAATTTCTTTCCGATCATCGAGCTTTGCAAGCCCGAAACGCCCGAGCAAATCGCCTCTGTCGCGATGGATTTCGGCCTGACCTTCCTGCCCGTCGAAGGCCGCAAGGTCGCCTGATCCGGCGACAAGCCACCCTGAAATACAGCATCGAGAATTCAATAACGGTCCATCGAAAGGAGACCGAAGGATGACACGCGCGCCTTCAAACGAAAACGAAATGACGCTGACAGCCAATCAGCTGGATGCCTATCTTGCCAAAACCGGGGTCTCCCGGCCTATTTCTCTCGACCTTCAGAGCCTGTCGAGACTGCATCGCGCCCACCTCATGACATTCACATGGGAAGCGCTGGATGCCTTCATGGAGTGGCCGTCCTCGATCACACCAAGATCGGCTTTCGCCAAGATGGTGGAAGGAAGGCGCGGCGGTTGGTGCTACGAGATGAATGGCCTCTTCGGTGCGGCTCTCGATGCACTCGGCTTTCGAGTGACCCGCCTTTGCGGCGGCGTCGACCGTGAAAAGCTGGGCGACATCGCGATCGGCAATCACCTGACGCTACGGGTCGATCTTCATCGACCTTATCTCGCCGAAGTGGGCGTGGCCGACGCCATCATCGAACCCGTCCCGCTTGCCGTCGGACCCATCAGCCAGCGCGGTTTCGATTTTTCGATCATGCCGACGGATGACGGCTGGTTGCGCTTCAACAATCATGTGCATGGCATCGCGCGCAGTTTCGATTTCCGCGCCGACCACAGCGATGAGGCCGCCATGGCCGCCACGCATGCCTGGTTGACGCGGGACCCGGGATCGCCGTTCACAAATGCGCTTGCCGTTCTGCGTCATACCACGGACGGCTATGTCGCCCTGCAGAACGATCGTTTGCGCAGCGTCACGCCAAACAGCGTTCGCGAGCTGCGCATCACAAGCGCGGACCATCTCGCGGACACGTTTGAAACCTTTTTCGACCTCGACGTTCCCCAATTCGGACGGGTCTGGGAAAAGATCCAGGCGATTGGTCACAACAAGGCGGCCTGAACAGACCGCCCATTTCAGAACTATGGACTTCAAGGAAATATCCATGCTTCGCATAACGGCATTCTGTATCTGTCTCGCCCTGAACACGGCATTCTCCGTTGCCGCGGACTCCGGTGAGCCGGCTCCCGCGGGAGCATACAAGACCGACCCCTCGCATTCGAGCGTCAATTGGTCGTTCAGCCATTTTGGCCTGTCCCACTACACCGCGCGCTTCACAAAGGTCGACGCGCGGCTTGAATGGAATCCGGAGAAGCCGGAGACATCCGCGCTTTCGGTCAAGATCGACCCGCTTTCAGTTCGCACCGATTATCCCTGGCCGGAACGGGTCGACTTCGACGCGAAGATCGGCGGTGACGAAATGTTCCTCGCTGGCAAGCCGATCACTTTCGTCTCAAGGGCGATCCGCGTGACGGGCGACAAGTCTGGGACCGTCGAAGGGCTTTTGACCTTTCGCGGCCAAACGCACCCGGCAACCCTCGACGTCATCTTCAATGGTTCGATGGCGAAGCACCCGATGATGGGAATCCCGAAGGCCGGGTTCTCGGCGACCGGCAGCATTCGGCGCAGCGAATGGGGACTGGACTTCTCCATTCCGGAGCTGAGCGACGAAGTAACATTGGTCATCGAGACTCAAATGGTTCCCGCCGATTACGAGTTCCAGTGATCGGCCCATTGCCGGCGGAACGGGTTCGGCCGAATTCGGATCATTTAACCCGCCGCTCTGCAAAGCATGGATATTGTCATGCCCGAACCAACGGCAAATTCCACTTGCAGAAGGGCGGGATGTTACGCGCAGTTTCGGTGGATTTACCGTTGCGTACTTCAGTCGCGACGAATTGAAGGCAAACTCGATACGGGCGGTGATGGGCTGAGGTCAGCTCCCTTGCCGCCGGATATCGGAGGAAGTCTGAATGACGGCGCGTGACGATATTTTCGAGCTCGGCAAACGGGTCAGCCAATCCATCATTGGTCAAAACACAATGGTCGAGCGGCTGATCATCGGTCTCCTTGCAAACGGGCACCTGCTTGTCGAAGGTCTTCCGGGACTTGCCAAGACGCGAGCGATCAAGAGCCTGGCGAAGAACCTCGATTCAGAGCTGTCACGTGTGCAGTTCACGCCGGATCTGCTTCCCGCCGACATTACTGGTTCGGAGGTGTATTTTTCCGAAGGTGGAAAGGGCGAGTTCAAATTTCAGCAGGGACCGATCTTCGCAAACCTTATCCTCGCCGACGAGATAAACCGCGCGCCAGCCAAGGTCCAATCCGCGCTTTTGGAAGCGATGGAGGAGCGGCAGGTAACCGTCGGCGGCACAAGCTATCCGCTGCCCGACCTTTTCATGGTGATGGCGACGCAGAACCCTATCGAGCAGGAAGGCACCTATCCCTTGCCGGAAGCGCAGCTTGACCGCTTCCTCATGCATGTCGAAGTCGGCTACCCCGACGAGACGTCCGAGGCCGCAATCCTGCGCCTCAATCGCGACGAGGAGAATACAGGGCAGAACAAAGACAAGCACGCCGATGCCCCGAGACTCAATCCCCAGGCGATATTCGACGCGCGGAAGGAAATCGGTGCCACTGCGGTATCAGAGCCGGTGGAGAAATATATCGTCGCTCTGGTGATAGCCACGAGGTACCCGGATCGCTACGACAAGGATCTCGCCAAGCTATTGCATGTCGGGGCGAGCCCGCGCGGCGTCATCAGCCTAGACAAGGTTTCACGATCGCATGCCTGGCTCAAGGGGCGCGACTATGTGACGCCTGACGACGTCAAGGCGGTCGTGAACGACGTCCTGCGCCATCGCCTTATTCTGTCCTATGAGGCGCATGCCACTAATACGAGCGCGGATGAGGTGATCAATCGCATCACTGAATTGGTGGCAGTCTCATGAAGGCCCCGACACCGAGCATCGGGAACGGCATACATGTCACGACCCAGGAACTTGTTGCCCTGGAGGGACGCGCGCGCGACCTGGCTTTCCTACAGCGTGCGCGTAGCCATCAGCAGCTTGCGGGGCGCATGCAGTCCTCGGTGCGTGGGCGGGGTTTGATTTTCGAAGAGCTGCGAGAGTACCTCCCGGGTGACGACGTCCGCGCGATCGATTGGCGCGTCACCGCCCGAACGAGGAAGCCCGTCGTCAGGGTCTACGGCGAGGAAAAGGAGCGTCCTGCAATTGTTGTCGTGGACCAGCGCATCAACATGTTCTTTGGCAGTCGCTTCGCGATGAAATCGGTAGCAGCCGCGCAAGCGGCGATGCTCGCGGCCTGGCGCATACTGGGGTCCGGTGACCGCGTCGGCGGCTTTGTTTTCAATGATGAAGACATCAGCGAGATCAAGCCGCACCGCAGCCGGAATGCCGTGATTGCGCTGGCGGACAGGATCGCCGAAAAGAACGGGATGTTGAAGTCCACCTATGCAGGGGTGCCATCACCCGAGGCATTGGACAACGTTCTCCGGCAGGTCGCGGGCGTCGCACATCACGATTTTCTCTTGGTTGTGGTCAGCGACTACGATGGCCATGGGGACACAACGCGGCAGCTCCTTCTCGAGCTTTCCAGCCGCAACGATGTCATCTGCCTGCTGATCTACGATCCGTTCATGCTCGAATTGCCGACAACCGGAGATATCGTGGTGAGCGGCGGTGCGCTGCAGGCGGAGCTCTCGTTCAGGCAAGCCGGCGTGCGCCAGTCCATCGACACCTTCGCGCGAGATCGCGGTCGCGAATTGCGGGAATGGCAGCGGCAACTCGGTCTTCCGATGCTTCCGATTTCCACCGCAGAAGAGGTCGCTCCCCAGCTGAGAAACCTGCTTGAGCAATCCGCCTGGCGTCAGCGGAGGCGATGATGGACACCGAACCCAAACTCGACCCCATCACCGAAATGGCGCTTCGTTCGCTGAAGGACATTGTGGTCCCGGCGCCGGTTTCCTGGATGCCTCAAACCTGGGGCTGGCTGATTGTCGCGCTGCTTCTGCTTTTTGCAATCTTGCTGTGGTGCGCGCTGGCCTATCGTCGGTGGCGAAAAAACGCCTACCGCCGAGAAGCCCTGAAGCACCTTGAAGCAATAGAGGTCGCGGTTCGTGACGCGGGCAAGCGCGCGCGGGCGCTCCGCGACCTTGGTGAGGTGCTCAAGCGTACGGCTCTTGCGGCTTGGCCGCGGGAGGATGTTGCCGCGACCTCCGGATCTGCGTGGGCAGCGTTTCTTGTCGCGCATGGCAATACAAAGAACCGCGAGGCATTTCAGCGGTTCTTCGACGATCTCGAGTATCAGGCAGGTGCACAGGTTTCCACAGAGGCTGCAGACGAACTTGTTCGTGACGCTCGGCGCTGGATCGAGGGGCACCATGTCCCAGCTTGATTTCCCCTGGCTGCTCCTGATCTTGCCGGCTCCCCTGATCGTGTGGTGGTTGTTGCCCCCGCATCGTGAAACGTCCGCTTCGATCCGCCTCCCATTTTTCAACGAGGTCGCACGCGCCGCCGGCGTGGAGCCCACCGAGGGCTCTGTCGTGCCGAAGAGGTCCTGGATGCAGGTCGCGGTCGATCTGATCGCCTGGTGCCTCATCGTTCTCGCTCTGGCACGGCCGCAATATGTCGAACCACCGGTCGTGAAGACCGAACCGCAGCGAGACATCCTGCTCGCGCTCGATCTCTCGCAATCGATGGATACGCGCGATTTCGCCGCGCCCGACGGTACGTCAAAGGCGCGCGTTGAGGCAGTTCGAACCGTCGTTTCCGATTTCGTATCCAGACGACCCGGGGATCGCCTCGGGCTGATCGCCTTTGGAGACGCGCCGTATCCCCTTGCTCCCTTCACCACGGACCACGCCCTTGTCAAAAACCTCGTGGAAAGCCTTTTGCCCGGCATTGCCGGTCCGCGCACGGCAATGGGGGATTCGCTCGGGCTCGCCATCCGAATGTTTGAGAAGACAACGGTGCCGCAAAAGGTCCTGATACTACTGACCGACGGGAACGATACAGCCAGCAAGATGCCGCCTCTGAAAGCTGCCGGCATCGCCAAAAGCAAGCAGATTGTCATCCACACGGTCGGTATTGGCGACCCTGCGGCGACGGGGGAGGACAAACTCGACACCGCGTCGCTCGAGAAGATCGCCACTGATACTGGAGGCCGCTACTTCTTTGGGGGTGATCAAAGCCAGCTTCAGGAGATTTACGACGAGCTTGATCGGATCACGCCTGAGGACCAAAAGCAGCTGTCCTGGCGTCCCAGAACCGAGCTGTTCTTCTGGCCGCTGGGCGGAGCGATCGCCACGATGCTCGCCTGGTATGGTCTAACCGGATTGTATAGCCTTGTTCGAAGGAGATTGCCGGCATGATCTCCGATTTTCATTTCCTGCGCCCCCTGTGGCTGCTCGCTCTTCTGGCGCCGCCGGCAATCGTCTGGATGGCATCCCGTTCAGGAGATATTCGCAATCGCTGGAAGGGCATGATCGCGCCGCACCTGCTCGACAGCCTCGTGATCGAGCCCGACGGGCGACGTCGGTATATGCCAGCCTGGATGTTGGCCGCCGTGATTTCGATAGCGGTGCTCGGCGCTGCCGGACCGACCTGGAAACGCGAAGCCCCTCCCTTCGTCGCCGACACGGCTTCCCTGGTCATTGCCATTGATCTTTCGCCGACGATGGACGCCATCGACGTCTCCCCCAGCAGGCTTGAACGGGTCAAGTTGAAGATCCACGACATTCTGGCTGGCCGGAATGGCGGACGAACTGCTGTCGTCGCCTACGCGGGTACGGCGCACCTGGTGGTCCCTCTGACCGATGACACCGATCTCATCGAGACCTATACCGATGCGCTCGCCACGGACATTATGCCAAAGCCCGGTAGGAATACCCCTGCGGCCCTGAAACTCGCGGATGGGCTGCTTCAGCGGGATGGAGCTCCCGGAACGATCCTCCTTATAACCGATGGCGTCGAGGCGGGAGCGACAGTCGCGTCCGACGGGCTGCATAGTGCAATTGTCGTTCTCGGTGTCGGCACCCCGGAGGGTGGCGTCGTCAAGCGCTCCGACGGTAGCTTCGTCAATGACGCGGGTGGCGCTCGGATCAATGCCAGGCTGGATGTGGAAGCTCTGAAGAAGTTCGCGAATGACGCTGGAGCGGATGTCGCGACGATGACGGACGATGACACCGACATCAGGTGGGTCGGGCAGCGCGTAAGGACGAATTTCGCTCAACAAACGACATCCCAGGGAGATCGCTGGCACGACGTCGGATGGTGGTTCATCGCACCGGCGGCGGCGCTATCAGCGCTTTCGTTTCGGCGAGGCTGGCTGGTCAAGTTCGCAGCGATCGGGCTCTGCTTTCATCTGCTCCAGCCCTCGTCCGCGGGAGCAGCCGGGTTCGTGGACCTTTGGTTGACGCCCGATCAGCAGGGCCGTCTCGCCTTTGAGCGAGGAGACTATGCATCGGCCTCGGCGCACTTCCGCGATCCCATGTGGAAGGGGACGGCGCTCTATCGTGACGGTCACTATCAGGATGCCATCGATGCGTTTGCGTCGATCGACAGCGCGGACAGCTGGTACAATCAGGGAAACGCGTTCTTTCATCTGGGCGAACTGGAGGAGGCGGTTTCGGCCTACCAAAAGGCCTTGGAAAAACGGAAGGACTGGTCCGACGCGCAAGGAAACCTGGCAATCGTGCAGCGATTGCTGAAGATACAGAAAGACAAGGAGCAGGAGCAGCAGCAGGATCCGAACGAGAAGCCCGACAGCGTTCAATTCGATAAGAAGGCCGACAAGGGCAAGGCAGGCGAGGTCCAGGTCGTCGAACAGACGTCCGAGATGTGGATGAAGAACATTCAGGTGAGCCCCGCCGATCTCATGGCGCGAAAATTTGCCATCGAGGCGGGTGAGACCAAGCCATGATGAAGTTTCTGCCGGGTGTCTTCCTTTTGCTTTTACCGGCCCTGGCCTGGGGAGCGGAACCCTTCGCGCGCGCCACGGTCGAAGACAACGGCAACATAGTGGCCGGGCAGCAGGTGCGAGTTGATGTCGATGTGTTCGCGCCTGATTTCTTTACCTCGCCTCCGCAGTTTCCTCTTTTTGATGTTCCAGACGCTCTTGTCACTCTTCCAGAAGAGCGGACGCAGAACATCAGTGAAACCATCGACGGCGTTCAATATTCCGGAATCCGGAAATCGTATGCCGTCGTGCCGCAGGCGCCCGGAAAGTTTGTTCTGCCTGAAATCGACATCGGGTTGGGCTATTCGGTCGATGGAAAGCCGACAAGGGCAACGGTGAGAACGCCTTCGGTTTCGTTCAACGCCGGAGAGGCATCCGGGGCCGCTGGACAAAGGATTGTCTTCGCAGCCAGCGATCTCACGATCGAACAGGCTTTCGACCCGATCGCCCCGTCGCTCAAGGTCGGCGATGCTCTCGTCAGAACAATCACGGTGACGGTGGAAAACACGCAAGCCATGATGATACCCCCGGTTGGGGTCGGGACCGTTTCGGGGCTGCATCAATACGAGAAGCTACCGAAGATCGAAGACGGCATCCCCGTCGGGCGCGAGACGGCAAGCCGCCGAACCGAAACCTATGTGTATACCGCGGACAGGGAAGGGTCGTTTACAATCCCTGCGGTTTCCTATGATTGGTTCGATGTCGCGCGCCATGAGCAGACATCCGCTTCGCTGCCGTCGGTAACGGTTGCCGTCTCTCCCGCCGTCGCCATTACCCCGATCAAGCCTGTACTTGATGACGTACGACGCCAGGCGCCCCACGTCATCAGACAGAAAGTCGCCCTTGCTATCTTGGGGCTGTTGGCGGCGATGGGAGTGTTGTGGGCTGTCTTACGCTTTTGGCCGGTGATCAACAGTCTGCTGCAGAACGCGCGCCTGAAACACCAGGCATCGCACCGCTACCGCTTGAAGCGGCTCCGCCAACTCATCCGCTCGGGGAGCGAACAAGAGATCTATAATGGTCTCCTAACCTGGAGCCGAAGTCTGGGGAATGGCACGCTGGAGGAATGGGTTCGTTTCGGCCCCGCCGACCTACAGCGCCAGGTCGACATTCTTTCTCAAAAGCTGTTCCGATCCGGGCGTGCTGAAGTCGACAGGGAGCGACTGGCCGCAGTCGTTGACTACCGCCGACCAGTGCGCCTGGACGCGTCCCCCGTGCTTCCGCCGCTCAATCCTTGATCGGAAGCCATAGATGTTCGCCTTTGGTGGAGACCGTCCACTGGCGACGATATCGGGGAATGCGAGCTCCTGGTGACTGCTGGCCGCGGTGGTGGGCATGCGCCAACACCTAAGAGGAAGCCGTTTCAAGCTCGTAGAGCTGGTCCATGCTCAATGTCGCGATCTTGGCAAAGGAGGTCTGGTTCTTGACGCGGCCATCTTGAAGTATGACGACTTCGTCGCAGAACGAGATGGTGCTGCGATGATGGCTGATGACGATTGTCGTGCGCCGACCGGCTCTTGATTTCAAGGTTTCGACAATCGCTGCCTCGGACAGTCCGTCCATGGCATTCGTGGCCTCGTCCAGAATGAGGATTTCCGGATCGCGCACCAGGGCCCTTGCCAGCGCGATGCGCTGTCGCTGTCCGGCCGAAACGGTAGCTCCCCGGTAGCCGACGACGGTCTCATAGCCATCTGGCAGCTTCTCGATGAATTCGTGCGCTTCAGCAAGTCTGGCTGCGTTCTTGACCTCTTCAAGCGAAGCGCTGTGGCCATAGGTGATATTTTCGAGAATGGTGCCGTCAATCAGCTCGAGATCCTGGCTGGCGAGCGCAATTTGTCCCCGCCACTGCATCGGATCGATTTGATTGAGTGGGGTGCCGTCGACCAGAATGTTTCCTCCGTCAGGCTCGACAAATCGACATAGGAGATTGACGATCGTCGTCTTTCCGGCGCCAGACCGTCCAATTATGGCGGTTGAACGACCTTTGGGAAGATCGAAGGTCGCAGCGCGCAGCACGACGGGTCGCGAGCCGGAGCCTGGATACTTGAACGTCACGCCATCGAATTTGATGTGCTGACGGATGGCCTGAACCGGAGCATCGCCTGCCGGTGGGTTCGGCTTGTCGGACGGATCCAGTAACCATCTGACCTCTTCCAGGGACCCGCTCCAGCCTTGCACGGCGCTCCATGCCATTTGCAGCGCACGGACATGCGGCTGCAGCCGATAAAGCAAGACAACGAAGGCCACGATAACAGGAAAGCTTATACCCCAAAGCCAGGCGCTGACGACGACAGTCAAAAAGAGAGCCGAATGCAGCACCTCTGTCAGTGGCGGCAATACCGCCTGGCGGGATTGGAGATCGAAGCCAGCCTCTCTGACCGCATCCGACGAGGTATCGAAGACTGCTTTCTCCCGCTGTTCCTGTCCGAAGGCGCGGATAAGCCGTCCGGCGTGAACGAGGTGAAGCATCTTGGCGGCAAGTTCACCGTTGAACGACGTGACTTTGCGGCTCGGGGCTCTGAGGCTGGCTGAGAGAAGCGCGTGCAGGGCCTGGATTATTACCAGCCCAAGTGCAACGCCAAGCGTCATCTGCCATGAAAGAAGCAGGAGAAAGGCGAGGAGAATGACCACAGCCGATGCGTTTACGACCGCTGAAAGTGTAGTCTGGATTGCGTCCGAAGCACGCCAGGACTCGTTTGATATGATGTTGAGCAGTCGCCCCGGACTTTGCTGGAGGAAGAATGAGTATCCAACCGTCAAAAGCTGGCGGGCAAGAGAGCTTCGCATGGCATGGCCGGCCCTGCCGTAGATCAAATTGGTGAGCACGGCGTTGGCGAAGGCGAGCACATTCTTCAGGGTGATCAATCCGAGGATTGCGGCGGCAATCACAATCAGCCTTGCCCGGTCATCCAACCCGGCACCGACTTGCTGAAAGACCGCTGAGAGCCCCGCCATTCCCGACGGTTCCTCCCCGCCGGCGATAATGCTGAGCATTGGGATGATGAGACCGATGCCCGTACCTTCGAGAACGGCGGTACTTAGACCCAAAATGACGACGACTACCAGCAGACCAACCTGCCGGCCGAGTGCCTGACGCAAGAGCCGAAAGCTCAACTCGGCGAACTCTAGCATGGCTGTGCCCCCGGGGTGTGATGAACGCGTGCGCGCGTGAATTCGCGATACTTTCCGGCCATCATGCTAGCCCCTGAAGCGGCTGTACGGACTTGGCGGGCACCGATTGATAGTACCGCGTCATGAGATCCATGCGCCGGGTTGCACCGTCCGAGAAACGGCACAGCCACGGTGCATAAGCGGCGGAAAGAAGGCCGTATCGCTCTCGACGCCGGATGAGCCGCCACTTTCCCGTCTGCGTGAGAAAGGCGTGTGTCAGCTCCGGGCGCTGCTCATCGATAATGAGCTGATAGAGGAAATAGAAGAAGCACAAGGTTCCATGCGCATAGCTCGAGGACGCGCGGCCTGCCTGCTCGGCGATTTTTCTTTCGATCGTAAGTATGCAATCCGCAGCGCGGCGCACGGTGTCATTGGTGACGGCAGCACCAATATCGTGAAGGGCGCCGGGATCGTCGCAGAGAGACTGTCGTTCAAGGTTCTCGGCCACGATCTTCAGGTGGGTTCGCCGCATTTGCCGCTTGTGCCTGCTTGAGACGCTGTCGCTATGAATGCGATAGGCGACCAGGCTCTCATCGATCATCGCTGCTGGAAATTGCCGTGCAATGCGTCCGAAGAGATCGAAATCCTCGGCATGGACATAGCCTGCATCGTACACCAGCATGTCTTCGGGAATGACATTGCGGTTGTACATCACTGTCGAATGCAAGAAGATGGTAAAAAACATCGACAAGATGTGCCAATCGCCAGTCTGATAGATTGGATTTGGCCTGCCGCGGACCACCCGGTTGCCGAGAAGCTGATCGATGCCGGTACCGCTGATGGCGAGCTGAGGCTGTCGGGCAAAGAGGGCGACCTGACGCGAGAAGCGCGACGGGTAGGAGATATCGTCCGCATCCATTCTGGCGATGAGATCGCCTTGCGCCAAGGCGATTCCCTCATTCAGCGTCGCAATCAGCCCACGATTTTCCCGTGAGACGATCCGGATGCGATTGTCGGCGTTTTGATATCGTTGGAGGACCTGCAGCGAGCCATCGGTCGATCCGTCGTCAAGAGCGATGACCTCGAAGCGGGTGTAGTCCTGGCGCAGAATGCTCTCGAGTGCGGCGGCAACATGGGGTTCACCGTTATAGACCGGCAGCACGACGGAGATCAGTGGATCAGACATCCTTCAGCTCCCGCGTTCATCAGGGTTGGCGTAGCTCGGGCGATAGGCCGAAGCCTCATACCCCCGCTCGTCGGCAATGCTCGGCCGGGACGACGGCGTGCTCGGCCTCGGGGAGCTGACGTAGGGGAAATAGCGCTTGAGCTGGTTGAGCGGCCTCTCGAATGCCAGCCAGGAAATCGAAGCCAGCATCAATGTCGCTGCGGTCGCAACCACAAAACGACCGGGCCCCTGCTCCGAGACATTGACCGGGATCCAGGACTGAGCCTTGACGACCAGCGACAGCACAACTGGATGAAATAGGTAAACCCCGTAACTCATACGTCCGATCGCGGTACTCGTCGGTCGTTCCAGCATCCGGCCGAATGCACCCTGCATGCCCGATGAGCAGCATCCGACCAGCATGACGAGGGGTATGAGGGGAAACACCTCCCCGCCGATCCATGTCACCCATTCCAGGGGCGGTGTCATGGACACCGACTTCAACCACAGGAACGTGATCGAGGCTAGGGTTAAGGGCACGACACTTAGCCCAATCCATCGGGGCCCAATCCATCTGGGCCAAGCCTCGGTTTTCCTGCGGTAGACGGCAAGGAGAGCGCCCGCCACCAGCGCATCGACGGACGCCGGAGGAAGGAGGTCCCGCGCCAGAGATGGTGTGCCCGTAAATGGCCAATAGAGGCGATAGGCCAGCGAGAATGCTATGACGGCGACGCAAACAGGCGCAATCAGCCGGCGCGGAGCCAGCAGGATCACCAGAGGCCAGGCGATATAGAACTGTTCCTCGATGCTCAAGCTCCAGGCGTGACACAACACCCAGGGCGTCCATTCGTTTCGAAGCGCATACCAGAAGTTCGACAGATACAGCGCGTGCCACTTGAGGCTGCCCCGGGCGCCCTCAAGGTTGACAAACCATATGAAGCCCAACATCGCGAAGTAAGGAGGAAATATGCGCAGTGCGCGGCGAATGTAGAATGCCTTCAGCGCCGCACTTGGCTGGTAGTCGGCAAAGGAACGTGCGTCCAGCAGGAGCCGGGTTATCAGAAAGCCGCTGAGGACGAAGAACAGACGGACGCCGAGATGGCCCAGGACTGATCCATTGACCGCAAAGAAGTGGTGATAGAGGACCATTGTGACTGCGAGAGTCCTAAGTCCGTCCAGTTGCCGGTCGCGAGACATGAATCTCCTTGGCCGATCGGGACTCGCTCCTTGTGAGAGCCTTCCTCGATGGCATTCTTGCAGCTCGCATTGCTGCTGATTGTGCCGTCCCGGACGAGACGAACTGAAGTATCGACGCAGGCGCGAAAATTCTGGCGGAATCGGGCCAAACTGTGACCCTGGCGTGTGATCAGACTTTGGTCCGATGCCTCCGCGACAAGGTTTGCCTCGATCTCGGGGCTTCGCGTGTCGGCACTGATCCTCCAAGTCCGCAGCCCAGATCGGGTTCCAAAAGCCGTTCGCGGGCACCCGGAACATGACGGCTTGTCGATTGCCAGCTGACATCAGACGAGCCGCTGGCCCAGATGCCAGAAAGCTATCCGGTGCTCGCTACGAGCGCGTGAATTGCGCTCTCATTGCGGGGAGGGGAGAAGTCGTCAGGCCCTCATCGAAGCGCGATATTGCAAACCAAAGGCGAGGCTATTTCTGCATGACCCTTTGCCGAAATTGAATTGGTCAGCCGGCGCAAGTTAGCGTCAATGTGCCGGCCTGGGCCAAACGTCGAAATGAGGGTTGCATGAGCAGGATCGTCTTTGTTCACGGGTCTTTCGTCCCCGAGGAGGAGGCGCGAATCAGTCTTTTCGATCGCGGCTTCCTGTTCGGCGACGCGGTCTACGAGGTCACGGCCGTGATCGATGGCCGGATGATTGACAACGATCTGCATCTGGCTCGGTTCGCCCGTTCCCTGAAGGAGATGAACATTCCCCTGGCCTTGTCTCTGGATCGCATCGTCTCGATCCAGTTGGAGCTGATCGAACGCAATGCCCTGCAGCACGGCACCGTCTATCTTCAGGTTTCGCGCGGCGAGGCCGATCGCGACTTTCTGTACAGCGACAAGATGGAGCCGAAGCTCGTCGGCTTCACCCAGGCGAAGCGGCTTACGGGAACCGCGGCGCAGCGCGACGGAATCTCCGTCGACCTGGCTCCGGATCAGCGCTGGCGGAGGCGGGACATCAAGACGGCAATGCTGCTCGCACAGGTCATGGCCAAACAGGCTGCACGTGCGCGAGGCTTCGACGATGTCTGGCTAGTCGAGGACGGACTGGTGACGGAAGGCGCGTCTTCGACTGCGCATATCATCACCGCGGATCGACGAATCCTTACCCGGCCGGCTTCCCGTGCCACGCTGCCGGGCTGTACGCAGCGCGCCGTTGCACGTTTATGTGCCGAACAGGGATTGCTCTTAGAAGAGCGTGCCTTTACGCCCGAGGAAGCGCAGGGCGCCGCCGAGGCGTTCCAGACCTCAGCCTCAAATCTGGTCATGCCGGTCGTGCGCATTGCCGACAAGTCGATCGGAGACGGCAAGCCTGGCCCGATGACGCGTCACCTGCAGACGCTCTATCTCGAGGCGGCTGGCGTTCTGGCATAGACAAGAGAACAGAGATGAAAACAGCGCGGGAACTCGGACTGATAGTGGAGGGAGCGATGGTTCCCGGACCGGAAAACGCCATTACCGATGTGCCTGGCGTGGCGGTTGGGCACCGCTCGCTCAGCGCCGAAGGCATCCATACGGGCGTCACCGCCATAGTTCCTCATCCAGGCGACATCTTTCGCAGGAAGCCGCGTGCGGCGGTCGAGGTGATAAACGGCTTCGGCAAGTCGGCGGGACTGATACAGGTCGCCGAACTCGGCACGATCGAGACACCGATTCTCCTGACCAATACGTTTGGTGTGGCCGCCTGCACCGAAGCGCTGATTCGCCGTGCGATCGCGGCAAATCCGGCCATCGGGCGCAAGACCTCGACGGTCAATGGCCTCGTCTTCGAATGCAATGACGGTAGCATCAGCGACATCCAGGCCATGGCGGTAACGCCCGCCGACGCCTGTGCGGCGCTTGACGACGCACGGACGGGTGAGGTGGAGCAGGGTGCGGTCGGAGCCGGATCCGGCATGACGGCGTTCGGCTTCAAGGCTGGCATTGGTACCGCGTCGCGGCGACTGCGGATTGCGAAGCGTGATTTCACCTTGGGAACACTGGTTCTTGCCAATTTCGGCGCTGCCGGCGACCTCATTCTGCCCGATGGTCGCCGGCCGGATCCTCGCCGTCCAGCCAGCCCGGAGCGGGGCTCCGTCATCGTCGTCATGGCGACGGATTTGCCGCTCGGCGACCGCCAGCTGCAGCGCGTCGCCAAACGCGGCGGTGCGGGGCTGGCGCGGCTCGGTGCCTTCTGGGGCAATGGTAGCGGCGATATCTGCCTGTGCTTCACCACCGCCGATCCGGTCGATCATGAACCGGCGTCACCCATTACGGCCCAGGACCGGCTTTCCGACGCGTTCATCGACACCGCCTTCCGCGCTGCCGCTGAAACCACACAGGAGGCGGTACTGAACGCGCTCTGCATGGCGCCTGCAACGCCCGGCCGCAACGGTCGCCTTTATCCCGCCCTTGCCGATTGGCTACAGGAGAACCCGCTGCAATGAAAGTTTTCATCTCTGCCGATATCGAAGGTACCGCAGGTATCGTTCATTGGGACGAGGCCGAGCGCACGCATGCCGACTGGAACGAGTTCCGCGCACTGATGACTGCCGAGGTCGTTGCTGCCTGCGACGGGGCTCGTGCTGCGGGAGCGACCGAGGTCGTGATCAAGGATGCTCATGACAGCGGGCGCAACCTGATCCTCGAGCGGTTGCCAGACTATGTCCGGATCGTGCGTGGCTGGTCGGGGCATCCCGATGCGATGATGTTCGGTCTCGATGCCGGTTTTGCGGCGGCGATCTACACCGGCTACCATTCCAAGGCAGGCAGCGAGGCCAATCCGCTCGCTCACACGTCCAACCTGCGCATATCGCGCCTGCTTCTGAACGGTGAGGTGGCTTCCGAATTCACCGTGAACGCGCTCTGCGCGGCGGGATATGGGGTGCCTTCCGTCTTCCTGTCCGGCGACGCGGCCATATGCGCGGAAGCGCGCGCGATGGTGCCCGGTATGTCCACGGTGGAGACACTTGAGGGTAAAGGCCGTGCCTCCACGTCGATCTCGCCCGCTTGGTCGCGCCGGCTTATCCGCGAGGGTGTGGCGTCCGCGCTGTCGGCGGATTTCAGCCAGACGCTCCCCGACCGGGCCGAGCGCTACGAAGTGGTGATCGAGTTCAACAATCCGACCGACGCCTATCGTGCTGGCTGGTACCCGGGCGCACGAGCCCATGGCCCGCGCGCCGTTGCTTTCGCCAATGCGGATTTTGCCGAAATCCTGCGTGCACTCGTTTTCATGAAGGTCTGAGGCTGCCGTTTCGTGAGCCGGTCGTCAGGCCGGCTCGCGCTCCAGCAGTTGCCTGGACATGCGCCAGAGTTCGTCGACCTTGCGATTGCGGCTCGCCGCGTGGCGGTAGAGGCGGATTTCGAGATCGAGATTCCACCCCTCGTCCTTCGAGGCGGGCACGAGGCGCCCTGACTCCATCTCGTCGCGTGCGAGGCTTTCAGGCAGCCAGCAGACGCCCGCTCCCGCAAGCGCCATGTTCATCAAACCGGCACTGATCGTATTCTCATGTGTCGTCCGGCGGCGAAATGGCGGGCGGCGAAGCAGAAGACGCGAGAGAGCCACGCCGAAGAAGGAATTGAAGCCGTAGCTGAGATAGGGGATTGCCAGCCGCTGCTGCTCGACGGCCCGATCGAGCAAATTTCTTCCGGCTTGCGAGTGACCGGATACGATGACGTTCGGCGCCACCAGAGGGATCAGCCGGTCGTGGGCGACGGTCAGCCACGCGAATTTGCCGCGGTCGAGATGGAATGGCACCTCCGGATGGGCGTAGGTCAGTAAGAAATCGGCCTCGTCGCCAACGAGCGCATCCAGGTTCGCCTCGATGCCACCTCGGTCCGGTATCAGCGAGGTGTTGAACGCTCCCCCTGCTTTCTCCAACGCCCGCAACCATTGCGGAAAGAATGTAACCGTCAGCGTGTGCAGTGCCGCGAAGCGAATGAGGCCGGGTTCATGTGACGGACGCAGGGCCTCTCGCGCCGCATAGCATGACCGGATCGTTTCCTGTGCGACGGGCAGGAAATTCCGGCCGGCCGGCGTCAGCTCGGCAGGCATCGCCGCACGGCTGATCAAGGTCGCGCCCAGCCATCCCTCGAGCTGCTTGATTCGGCGGCTGAAGGCCGGTTGTGTCACGTTGCGCAGTTCAGCCGCTCTCGAGAAACTGGAGGTGTCCGCAAGGGTTACGAAGTCCTCCAGCCATTTGATTTCCATTCCATTCTCCTCCCCAATGCTCCTCGCCCAATTCAGCATAAGTCATTCATCTTGAATAGATATGCCAAATTCGCATGAGGTTGTGCCAAAACCGAATTGGCCAAGCCTGCCACAAGCTTTCACCTTGTCACACGACAGAAATTCATGGACGGCGCGAGCGCTTCGCATCGCCTGTCCTTAATGCCGGGTTCGTCCGGGTCGTGACAACGGAGCAGTTAATGGCAGTCAGAATTGAAGCCGATCTCATCCTTTACAACGGCCGCATATGGTGCGGTCGCGAGGAAGGATCCTGCGAGGCGGTGGCCGTCTGGCAGGGAAAGGTTCTCGCAACCGGCAGCAATGCAGAAATGCTAAGCCTTAAGGGATCGCGCACCGAGGTCATCGATCTGGACGGCCGTTTTGCCAGCCCCGGGCTGATCGACAACCATCTGCACCTGATTTCGACCGGTATCGTCATGGGCTGGGTGGACGCGACGCCTGCCGCGGCCCCCACCCACGCCGCGCTGATGCGCCAGATCGCCGAACGCGCAGCGGTGACGCCGAAGGGTGAGTGGGTTCGCGCACGTGGTTATGATCAGGTCAAGCTCGATACGGGCAGGCATCCGACGCGCGCGGACCTTGATCTCGCTGCGCCGGATCATCCGGTTCTGGTGACGCGGGCGTGCGGTCATGTGGCGATCGCCAATTCGAAAGCCTTGATGCTGGCAGGCGTGACCGAGGCGACACCGGTGCCGGATGGCGGCGTCATCGGCCTGACGGACGGCAAACTGAACGGCCTTCTGGCGGAGAACGCCATGAACCTCGTCAAGGCCGTGATACCGTCGCCCAGGACCGCCGAACTGATCGATGGGATCGAGCGCGCCGGGCAATATCTCTTGTCCCTCGGCATTACGAGTTGCATGGACGCCGCCGTCGGGCAGCTTTCCGGCTTTGCGGAAATTCAGGCCTATGAAATGGCCAAGATCGCGGGTCGCTTGCCCGTGCGCGTCTGGCTGACCCTTCTTGGTGATCCCGGCGTGTCGATTGTCGAGGATTGCTGGCGCGCGGGCCTCATCTCCGGCGCCGGCGACGACATGCTGCGCGTTGGCGCGGTGAAAATATTCCTTGATGGATCGGCCGGTGGACGCACGGCGTGGATGACGAAGCCTTACAAGGACGAGCCGGAAAACCTCGGCGTGCAGATGCTGCCCGACGCGGTCGTCGAGGAGATTGTGCAGTCCTGTCATGACCGGGGCTACCAAATGGCTTGCCATGCAATCGGCGACGGCGCTATCGAGCAGTTGATCACGGCTTACGAGAAGGCGCTTGCCGCCAATCCTGATCCGGATCGCCGCCACCGTGTGGAGCATTGCGGCTATCCCTCTGCAGAGCAAAACGCGCGCATGAAGGCGGCGGGCATTCTGCCGGCGCCGCAGATGGCCTTCATTCACGATTTCGGGGACAGCTATATCTCCGTCCTCGGCGAGGAGCGCGGCGTCAAGTCCTACCCGATCGGCACGTGGGCGCGCATGGGGCTCAAACCCTCCACCGGCTCCGACTCACCGGTCTGCTCGCCCAATCCTTTCCCCGACCTCTACGCGATGATCACCCGCAAGACCGGCAAGGGCACCGTCATGGATGCCTCCGAGAAGCTTGGTCGCGAGGAGGCGCTCCAGGCCTACACGGAATACGGTGCCCATTCGCAGAAGGCTGAAAACGTGAAGGGGCGGCTGGTCGCTGGTCAGTGGGCTGACATCGCGGTCTTCGACAATGATCTTCTCACCGCATCGCCCGAGGCGATCCTGTCGGATACACGCTGCCTGCTGACGTTGCTGGCGGGCCGCGTTGTGCACGACGCGAGAGGCTGAGCCACTGAAAAAAAATGACTGACACGATGCCGAAAAGGGAACCCGGCACAAAGAGGGAGAACGAAATGCTGAAGAGACTTTCAATCGCTGCGATGCTCAGCCTGGGCGTCGCGACCATGGCGTTTGCGGATGGCGAGCGTCATGGTGGTACACTTGTATTCACCGCGCCTTATGGCTCCAGTTTCGCGACGCTGGATGTTCAGTCGAGCCCCAACACGCAGGAAGAATTCATCACCCAGGCCATTCACCGGGCGCTCTACAGCTGGGACTCGATCAACAACAAGCCGGTTCTGGAATTGGCGACCTCGGCTGATGTTTCCGAGGACGGGACGACCTACACCTATCATCTGCGCGACAACGCCGTCTTTCACAACGGCAAGCCGCTGACGGCCGATGACATCATCTACAGCTACAAGCGCATCGGCAACCCGAAGAACGCGTTCCCCGGTGCCAGCTATATCGCCATCATCAAAGGCGCCGACGACTATATCGCCGGCAAGGCGCAAGACATCAGCGGCCTGAAGAAGATCGATGATCACACGCTTCAGGTCACCTATACCGGGCCAATCAATCCCGGCTTTTCGTTGATGCAGAACACGACGGTGATCTATCCCTCGAACGTCGCGGACGAGTCGACTTTCGGCAAAAATCCGATCGGTCTCGGCGCCTTCGCCTTCAAGGAATACACGCCTGGCTCGCAGGTCGTCGTGGAGAAGTTCGACAAGTACTACGAGAAGGGCAAGCCCTATCTCGACCGCGTGAAGATCGTGCTGATGGGTGAGGATTCCGCCCGCGACGTGGCCTTCCGCAACAAGGAAATCGACGTGTCGATCCTTGGGCCCACCCAGTATCAAGCTTACCAGGGTGAGGATGCCCTGAAGGACCATCTGCTGGAGGTCGCCGAGGTCTACACCCGCAACATCGGCTTCAATCCGGCCTTCGAGCCGTTCAAGGACAAGCGGGTGCGCCAGGCCATCAACTATGCAATCAACACCCCGCTGATCGTCGAGCGCCTGGTCAAGAACAAGGCCTACCCGGCTTCCGGCTGGCTGCCGCTCTCCTCGCCGGCGTTCGACAAGGAAAAGCCTGCCTATGCCTATGATCCGGAAAAAGCCAAGGCGCTTCTCGCCGAAGCCGGTTACGCCAAAGGCTTCTCCTTCGAAGTGACCGCCAGCCCGAACGAAAGCTGGGGCGTGCCGATCGTTGAAGCCGTCCTGCCGATGCTGCAGAAGGTCGGCATCACGGTGAAGCCGAAGCCGGTCGAAAGCTCGGCACTCGGCGACGCGGTGACGTCGAACAACTTCCAGGCCTTCATCTGGTCGAACCTCTCCGGCCCGGATCCGCTGCAGGCGCTTCGCTGCTACTACTCCAAGACGCCGCAGTCGGCCTGCAACTACGAGAGCTTCTCGAACGCCGATTTCGACAAACTCTACGAAGCAGCGCAGCAGGAACGAGACCCGGCCAAGCAGAACGAACTGCTACGCCAGGCGAACAACCTGATCCAGGAAGAAGCGCCGGTCTGGTTCTTCAACTACAACAAGGCAGTGATGGCATACCAGCCGTGGATCCACGGGCTTGTTCCGAATGCGACGGAACTGGCCATCCAGCCTTACGATGAAATCTGGATCGACGACACGGCGCCGGACTCGCGCAGTTAATCCGGGAGTTCATGCCGGTGGCCGCGGGATTTCCGCGGCCATTCGAATTCGCATTGCCGCGCGCCTCCCTAAAGGGCGACCAAAACGGGTTTGTTCATGCTTCGCTTCACTCTGCGCCGCGTCCTGCAGATCGTGCCGACGGTGATCGTCGTGGCGTTGTTGATATTCGTCATCTTCAGCGTTGTGCCGGGCAGCTTTGCCACCAGCCTGTTTGCCGATGGCAAACGCACCGCTGACCCACAACTGATTGCCCACCTCAACCAGGAATTCGGCCTCGACAAGCCGCTGACGGAGCGGTTCGTGAAATACGTCACCGACCTTGCGCGGCTCGACCTCGGGACCAGCTTTCGAAGTCGCCAGCCGGTGCTCGATCTGATCGGCGACCGCATGTGGGCTTCGCTGGAACTAGCGCTCGCCGCCATGGCGTTCGCGGTCGTGGTCGGCGTGCCGCTCGGTTTTCTCGCCGCTCTCCGTCCCGGATCGATTCTCGACACGACGACGATGATCGGCGCGGTCTCGGGTCTTTCGATGCCCCAGTTCTGGCTCGGGCTCCTGATGATGTACGTCTTTGCGCTTCATCTGAACTGGCTGCCGAGCTTCGGCTATGGCGACGGATCGTTCCGTAACCTGATCCTTCCCGCCGTCACGCTCGGCGTTACGCCGCTGGCGCTTCTGGCACGCACCACGCGGGCAGGGGTTCTCGACGTGCTGAACGCCGATTTCATTCGCACGGCGCATTCGAAGGGCATGAGCGAAGCCAAGGTCGTGCGCTGGCACGTGATGCGCAACGCTCTCGTGCTGATCGTGACAACGGTCGGCCTGCAATTCGGATCGCTGATCGGGCAGGCCGTGGTGATCGAGAAACTTTTCGCCTGGCCTGGCATCGGCTCGCTCCTGGTGGATAGCGTGGCGATCCGCGACATTCCCGCGGTGCAGGGGACGATCCTGGTCATCGTCCTCTGGTTCCTCGTCATCAACACCCTTGTCGACCTGATCTACGCGGCGATCGACCCGCGCATCAAGCAGGGGTGAGGCGATGCGCTTTGGTTTCAATTTCATCCTCGGCGCGCTTCTCACGGTGCTCGTCATCCTCGCCGGCATCTTTGCTCCCTGGATCGCGCCGTTCGATCCGGTGTTGAATGCCGATCTGATGAATGCCGAATTGCCGCCCGACGCCACATTCTGGTTTGGTACGGACGCTCAGGGCCGCGACGTCTTTACGCGCATTCTCTTTGGCGCGCAGATCTCGCTGACCGTCGGGATCGTCTCGCAGGTCATCAACTCCATCATCGGCTGCACGCTCGGCATGACTGCGGGCTACTGGGGCGGCTGGTGGGACGATCTCGTAAACGGTCTCACAAACGTCATGCTTGCCATCCCCTCCTTGATCTTCGCGCTGGCGGTCATGGCCGTACTTGGCCCGGGCCTGCCATCACTTCTGATTGCCCTGGGTCTCACGAACTGGAGCTGGACGTGCCGCATTGCGCGCTCCTCCACCTTGTCGCTGAAGTCTCAGGGATACGTCCAGGCGGCACAAACGCTTGGCTACGGCGATCTGCGCATCATGTTCACGCAGATCCTGCCCAACATGATGGGTCCGATCCTTGTCATGGCGACGCTGGGCATGGGCTCGGCGGTGCTTTCGGAGGCGGCTCTCTCCTTCCTCGGACTTGGCGTCCAGCCCCCCTTTCCGAGCTGGGGCTCGATGCTGACGGATGCGCGCCAGTTGATCCGCACCGCGCCCTGGGTCGCGGTGTTTCCGGGGCTCGCCATCTTCCTCTCGGTGCTTGGCTTCAACCTTCTGGGCGATGGGCTGCGCGACAGGCTCGATCCGCATATGAGGAGGCGCACGCCATGACTGCTCCGCTTCTCGACATCAAGGAACTCAAGCTCGATGTTTCGGCCGGGCGCTCTCTTCTTCCGATCCTCAAGGGCGTCTCGTTCCAGATCATGCCGGGTGAGGCCTATGGACTCGTGGGCGAATCCGGTTCTGGCAAATCGGTGACGTCGCTTGCCGTGATGGGTCTCCTGAAAAGGCCCTTGCGCGTTTCGGGCGGTGAAGTCGTCTTCAAGGGCCAGAACCTGCTCGCCCTGCCGAAGCGGGAGATGAGACGGCTGCGGGGAAACCGCGTCGCGATGATCTTCCAGGAGCCGATGACGGCGCTCAATCCGCTCTCCACGGTCGGGCGCCAGATCGCCGAGATGTTCGTCCTGCACCAGGGCAAGGACTGGGGCGAAGCGATGAAACTTGCCGTAGACGCGCTCGCAAGCGTGCGCGTGCCCAATCCGGACCGACGCGCCACGAACTATCCGCACCAGATGTCGGGCGGCTTGCGCCAGCGCGTGATGATCGCCATGGCGCTCGCATGCAATCCCGACCTCTTGATCGCGGATGAGCCGACAACGGCGTTGGACGTGACCGTTCAGGCCGAAGTCTTACGGTTGATCAAGGAACTCTGCGCCGCGCGCGGCACCGCGGTCCTGTTCATCAGCCACGATCTCGGCGTGATCGCCAGTGTTTGCCAGCGGGTGGGAGTGATGTATGCCGGTTGCCTGGTGGAGGAGAACGATACCGCTCTACTGTTTTCCGATCCGAGGCACGAGTACACGCGTGGGCTTCTCGGAGCGCTGCCGCGGCTGGGGGGGCGCAGCCTGCATGGACGCCAGCGCCTGGTAGACATCGACAGCATCATCGCCGATCGCTCGAAGTTGACCGAGACGCGGTTCATTGCGCCACGCCGCGACGAAGGAGGAAAGCCGTGACCGGGTCTTTGCTGCAAGTGGACGACCTGCATGTGCGCTTTCCGGTGTCTGGCGGCGGGCTTTTGGGAACTGGACGGCGGACGCTTTACGCCGTAAACGGCATCAGCTTCGAATTGGGCAAGGGTGAGTGTCTGTCGATCGTTGGCGAATCAGGCTGCGGCAAGTCCACGACGGCGCTGTCGATCCTCGGTCTGCAGGCGCCGACCTCGGGAACGATCCGCTACCGGGGTCAACCGCTGACCGGACCTGGTGCGCCGGGGCGCATGCAGCGCGCCAAGGCGGTGCAGATGGTGTTTCAGGATCCGTACGCCTCGCTGAATCCCCGCCAATCGATAAGGGCCTCACTTGCCGCACCCCTGCGCCTTCATGGCATCAAATCGGCCTCGGAGATTTCCGACAGGATCGAGGCGATGCTGATCGATGTCGGGTTGAAGCCGGAACAGGCCAGTCGCTACCCGCACGAATTCTCGGGCGGGCAGCGCCAGCGCATCGGCATTGCCCGCGCACTCATCCTCGAGCCCGAGATCGTCGTATTGGACGAGCCGGTATCGGCCCTCGACGTCTCGATCCGAGCGCAGATCATCAATCTTCTTCTGGATCTGCAGGAAAAGCTCGGTCTTTCCTATTTGATGATCAGCCATGACCTAAGCGTGGTGGAGCACATGAGCGATCGTGTGCTGGTGATGTTCTTCGGCCAGGTTGTCGAGGAAGGTGGATGGCAACAGATCTTCGAGACGCCGGCTCATCCCTATACGCGCCGCCTTATAGGGGCCATTCCCGATCCCGAAATCGCCATGAGCGGGCAGCTGAAGGCGAAGCGCTTCCATGATGCCCAGCTCCCGGCCGGACGCGTTTTCGGATCGGACGGGAGCCCGTCACCGGATGTCTTTGCCGCGCCTATCCCGTCGGAACTGGTCGATATCGCCGACAATCACAGGGTTAGGCTGTCCGTCGCGGCTTGATTGAATTTCATGGTTTGATTTCCGGTAAAGGCGGCCCCGAATTCACGACTGTCTAATTGCGTTGGGCCTCGTTCTCGAGCGGGGCATCATGGCCTTATCGACGCATTGAGCAAGTCTGCAGATGTGCCGTTCGCGATGCTGGCGGACAGTATCTGCGAAGGGAATTCGCAAGACGGCCGAAGCTTCCGGACAACGAGAGTGGGCGAAGCTCTAAGTGCTTTTGCCTGATCACAGCTGACTATCGATGCATACTACCTTTTCGGTAGGCGGCAGCGCTATTCTGCGAAGTTCAACGCGATGCAACTTATTGTAACTTGTGCTGGCGTCACTCTTTTTTCAAAGGAAGCTAGCATGTCATCTCCCGATGATCGGAAGTTGCCCCTCAATACCGCGCGCAGGCATTTTCTAGGTGTGGCGGCTGCGGCCGGTGCACGTTTCGCGAGCGTCGCAACCATAGCAGCGGCGGTCTCATCGTCTCCTGCGCGTGCCATGGGCCGGCGCTGGGGGCGCGGTCACTCCGGTGGAGGCGGGAACGGCAATTCTGGTGGAAACGCTGGCGGTGGCGGCGGTGGCGGCGGCGCGCAGTGCTTCCTGCGCGGGACGTCGATCCTCACCGATCGCGGTGAAAAGCGTGTTGAGGATCTTCGCATCGGTGATCGCGTGGCGCTTGCGGACGGAGATGCCCGACGGATCAAATGGGTCGGTCGCCAGGTGTTCAAGAAGAGCGGTGCACGCTGGCAGGAGGGTGTCGTGCCGATCCGGGTCTTGCGCCATGCGCTGGATGATTGCGCGCCACATTCTGATCTCTATCTATCGCCAGGTCATGCTCTGTTCCTGAATGGCGTTTTGATCCGGGTGCGTGATCTCGTGAACGGTACGACGATTGCGCCGATCCTTCCTGCCGACGACACGATGATCGAGTACTATGCGGTCCTGCTCGATACTCATGAGGTAGTTCTTGCCGAAGGCGCCGCGGCCGAGACGTTCCACATTTCAAGCGACAATCACGAAAACTTCTCAAACTTTGCAGAGTACGAGCGCCTCTATGCCGCTGAGGGCCGCACGGCAATGACGTCCTATGCCCCGGTTGCCGGCGAGGAAGGCGGTTGGAAGCATTTGAAATCGCTTTTGCTGCTTGGTGCGTCGCGTTTGATCCCGATGCGTGACCCATACGAAGAGGCATGCGAGAAGATCAACGCCCGCGCCAGGGAACTGTCGAGCTGATACCGCGCCGCTGGCGCCTCCGGCAAAGGGATAGCAAGATCGAGGCCTGTTCGCCGGCCAGCCGTGTCGGCTGTCGAACACCTCATCGAGCGACGTGGTGTCCTATGTGACGAGAAAGCGCTGGGCCTCGTCAGCAAGACATCTGACAGGCTCGCGTCAGTCGACAAACTCGACAGTCACGCCTGGTTTTACCATCGCGGCCAATTCCTCGGCGTCCCAGTTGGTCAGGCGGACGCATCCATGTGATCCGATCTTGTCGATAAGGGAGGGTTCCGGTGTGCCGTGAATTCCATATGTCGGCTCTGTCAGATCGATCCAGATGGTTCCAACCGGGCCGTTCGGACCTTTGGGCAGCGTTAGGGGCCTTTTGTTCTTTCCCTGCTGAAAGTTGATTTTCGGATCGTAACTGTATGGCGGCATTCGCGCGACGCCCTTGACCTTGTGGGTTCCTGACGGCGAAGGCGTTTGCCTGCTGCCGATCGTGGCGGGATAAACGGCCAGCAGGGAGCCATCCTTGCCAAACGCCAGGACTTGCCCAATTCGTCGTCGCACTTCAATCCTCTTGACCATATCTTCTTTCGCGTTGCCGGGCATCGCCACCAGTATTGTCTTTCCGACCGTAAACGGCGTGCCTGCGTTCAGTGCCTTCAGAAGATCGATGTCCATATGAAAACGCTCGGACAGTTTCTCGGCAACACTTGTATATCCGAGGTACCTCATCCTGGCTTGCCTGGCGTAGTCCTTGGGAATGCGGTCGACGAGATCTTGTGTGTCTTCCGGGGAGATTACATAGGCCCCGATGACTGGCTGGTCGTCAAGCAAGAGGCGAATGACCTCAGGATCCAGCTTTCCATCGGTCGGGATGCCCCGCATGGCTTCCAGGCCAGCGATCGCCTTGGTGACGTTCTCGCCGTAATGCCCGTCTATCACCCCGGGAGACGACCCCAAGCGATCCAGAAGCACCTGCAGACGAATAACAGCGTTTTGCAGACAGCCCAGTCGCAAGCATGTCCGGCGGCGAGCGGCAACGCGCGTTAGCCGGCGCTCGTGGCTGAGTTCGCGCAGCAGTGCCAGCACGCTGTCCTGGTGTAGCAGATCCAGCGCGGAGGTCGGCTCATCAAGAAGCAGGCACTGCGCGTTCTGCGCCAGCATCATGGCGATCCAGGCGTTACCATTTGATGATATTGAACTCCCGCCTGCCTCAACGGACGCCGCCGTTGGAACAACTTGGCCAGTCGTAGATTTCACGCTCATGAAAACAACGATCTTTCTCGTCGTGTCGCTGACCCTGGGCCTGCTTGGCAACGCAAGCGCCCAGGATCTTGGTGCGGAAACCATCAACGGTGCCTCGCTCGACTCCATTCCAGCCGAGCGACCAGCCAAAGCCTCCCCTCAACCAGAGCTCGAGATCGGTTCGTTCTATGGCCTCGTCGACGAGTTTCTGATCGGCGCTGGTGAAACGGCCGAGCGTATGCAGAATGCTTTCACGCGGTTCACTGCACCGCGGCTCTATTACAGCTCACTGAGTGGAGTCTCGGTCAAAGCCGGATCGCAAGACTACGGCTTAGAGAACGTAGCTGATCGGATCGTTGCTGACCGGATGCGGAAAGACACCCATTTCCAGATCGAAGACCGATTTGAGCCACATCGGACCTTACGATGTCGGCTGGCGTGCCGTGTGCCGAGATGCGGCCTTTCCTCAAGGCCACGATCTCGTCGCAATAGCGGGCGGCCAGATTGATATCGTGGAGGACGACGACAATCGCGTGCCGTGCCACGGGAATCGGCCAAGCGCCACCAGTTCACGAACCGTCATGCTATCGGTCGCTGGTGTGAATTGCGGCATGTAGGCAACCTGCCGGGCGAAGGGTCTGGCGTCCCAGCGCGAAATCGCCTCGCCTTTCAGCTCGACCCCACCTGATGTCGGGGCAATCTCTCGGGCCATGATTTTTAGAAGCGTGCTCTTGCCGCTACCGTTCTGCCCAACCAGACCGCAGATGCGTCCGCTCGTCAATGTCAGGTCTATCCCGGAAAGGATGCTCTTTCCTGCCGCGTGATAGGCAATCTGTGACGTTGTCAGGAAGGGTGTCGACATGCGGCTTCTCTTTGCTTGCACCAGATAGCGATCGCGGCTCTGTACGCGCTCGTGCAAAACCTTACCGTTACTGTCAACTTATATATTCTCTGGCGAGCAATTATTTCGAAGTGAAGCTTTGCCGCCTTGAGACAGGTTGCCCCGGACGCCGTCTTAAAGAGGTGGGCACTTTCCGCGCATTCGCAAACAGCGGCCGAAATCGAGCTGGTCAAGTTGCATCCTAGCGAACGCGCTCGCGCGCCGTGTTGCGCTCCGCATCAAGCGAGGCAAGCACTGCGCAGTCGTCTTCTCTGCAATTGCGCCATCGATGGGAGCGTTGACGAGAGCAAACGTGCGTTGACGGTGCCGTCTGCGACTGGTTTGGCCGGTGAATTGCTGGCAATGAGACCAGAACTGCCAGCGCAAGTGCTTGCAATGGAATTGTACTGACGAAGGGAGCACCAGAGTACCAAGCGGGCCAGAGGGAGACCCGCCGCCCGTTCTGCGTGGCCGCACAGGCGGCTGTCAGGTCATCCTCAGATCGACGCCGGGGTGCAGCTTCTTCAGATTGGGTAGCGATTTCGTCTGCCACGAAATTTGGGAGGAACCCAGAACGGTCAAATGGATCTCCGGGCGTTTGCGCGCTTCGATTGTCAGCTTGGCAAGCAGATTTATGCCGGAGGAATTGAGGAACTCCAACCCCGTCAGGTCCAAAGTGGTTTTGCCGCTACCGTTTTCGAGCGCCTTCATGGCGAGTTCTTGGACCGGGGCGTAAGCGTCAGGCCCCGATAATCGCATTGTCCCATCGAAATAGACGGTGCTGCCTTCGGACCAGACGCGGTAGGCTTCTTCTCTAATTTCCATCGCGCACCTCTTGCTGTTTCATGCCGGAATTGACATAGCTGCATAGGTTTCAAGTCTTGTTCGGTCGTAAGGGTCGTCCTCCTGGAAGAGCCAGGCCAATTGCACTTCGTAGTCGCTCATCAGGGTCAACAATCCGAGGCCCGATGCATTGCCTGACGTGGCCGTGGCGTTTGCTTCGATCTGCCTGATAAGCAGCTCGCTCGGATCACCGCTCGTTACCTTGCGGAGCAGTTGCTTGAA
Source organism: Rhizobium sp. 10N414 (assembly GCF_056394785.1). Lineage (NCBI taxonomy): Bacteria > Pseudomonadati > Pseudomonadota > Alphaproteobacteria > Hyphomicrobiales > Rhizobiaceae > Rhizobium > Rhizobium sp. 10N414. The sequence continues at coordinate 57,618 of NZ_JBFTIN010000014.1, forward strand.
TCTACCAGCCGTTTCACGGTCAACGAAATTGGACACCCTAAGCCGCAAACAATCGGCTTGCGCCAGGGCTTCGACAACCACTTCGCCGCGAATGCGAAACTTAATAGCGTTCTCTATCAGCTCGTTTGCAAGGTAACCGATGTCCTGTTTGAGCTGGTTGTAGATCCGTTTCGGCGGCCGAAACCTTGAGACCATCATTTCTGCAATGAAATCAGACGTCATGCCGGAGTGCTTCCAGGCCAGATCAAGTGGGCCATCAAGCAACCTAAGCCGAATTGCGTGGGCTGCAGTGGAGGAGGCGAGGTGTTCCTGCCCATAGAGTACGACTGCCATGTCATCACCTATGCCGCATCACGACCAGCGTGATGTCATCATGTATTTTTTGAGTTCCGATGTAGGCCATCAAACCTTCGACGATACCATCCTTCACTTCCTCCGCGGTCTGGCCATGAAGAAGCCGCGCACTCTGACAGAGCCGGTCGATGCCAAACAGCTCGCCACGCGGATTTTCGGCTTCCGTAACACCGTCCGTGTGGAGCACGATAAGGTCGCCCTGCTTGAACGATATCTCGCGAGTATCAACAAAAGGCGAAATATCGGATTCAAGCCCAACCGGCAGACCGAGGTCACCGGTATCGATCCGCTCGACTTCACCTGTCTTGCGGATGACGATAAGGTCTTCATGCTGTCCTGAAATGGTGAGGCGATCGCCGTCATAGTCAAGAAATGACAAAGTGAGGTGCTTGTCGGTTTTTGTCCTCTCGATATTCTTGAATATCGCCCGATTGAGATGCGCGAGGAATTTCGAAGGATCGGTTTCTCCGGCTTCCTGGAGGGCACGGGCGACCGACTGCACCATCAGCATCAGCACGCCGCTTTCCAGCCCGTGACCGGTTACATCGCCAATGCCGATCTTCAGGCTTCGGCCGTTTTGCAGGACATCATAATAGTCGCCACCAACCTCGTCGGCCGGACGCATATAGGCGGCAATATCGAGGTGTTCGACCGCTCCAAGCTCAGCCGGCCGCGGCAAAACCATCATCTGGATGTGGCGTGCTACATCGAGCTCTGCGCCGAGGCGCAGGTTCTCGCTCTTCAGCTGCGTATTCAACGCCTCGATTTCTTCCTTTGCCGCCTCGATTTCCTTCGTCCGTTCATCGACCAGCTTTTCAAGATTCTCCGTATGGAAGCTGATCTGCTCGGCCATGCGATTGAAGGCAAGTCCGGCCTGCGCCACCTCATCCTTGCTGGTAATCGCCACCCGAACGGAATAGTCCTTCGCCTCAATGCTCCTTGCAGCGGCTGCCAAGGCGCTGATCCCGCCAGTGATGCGCTTCGACGCCGCAAATACTGCGGCCGCAACGATGAGCAAAGACACCAGAACCGCAAGAATCTGGTAAAGCAGGATACGATTGGTGGCACGCGCTATCTGCTCTCGAGCAGCGATAAGCGACGCATAAATTTCGTGCTCCCGTACGACGATACCAAGCGACATGACCTCGCGTTGAACCGGACCGTTGACCCAAAGATTCGATGGGCGGAGCTGTTTGGTGACCACCAGATAGGGCACATCCTCGCCATTCTCTCTCAGTGAAATGTGGTGAATGACGCCGTCGGCGTCGAGTGGAAGTGAGGCAATAGCTTTCTGCGTACTGTTTCGCAGCGAGCGGTCAACGCCGGTCACGCCCTGGTTGGTGGCGTCGCTCGCCGCGCGCAAGCCGATGATCTTCTCCCCCGTCCGGTTAATTGCGGCAACATTGCCGTTGGACATGGCAAGGAAGCCGAAACCGGTTTCGGCGACCTTCACGTGTTCGACGATTTCGGCCAGCTGGTCGAGCGTTATGTCGGCGCCGGCTATCCCGGCGACGTCGCGGCGATCTGCCGTCCAGAGAGGATGAAAAAAGCTGACGATCAGCTTTCCCGTTATCGCGTCTGTGTATGGTGCAGTCTGGGTAATGTCTTCAGGAACGGGGCGTGAGGCTGGATTTCGGGCCCACTGCTGCCATGACTCGTAGATGCCCGGAAAGAAGAAGGTCCAGAAGTTTTCTTTATTGTGGCCGGGGTAGAGCCTGTCGAACGTCTGCGCCTGGTCCGTATAGGGAGCCGTTCTAAAGATCGGCCGCTCTTTCGGACCGATATAGTACATTTGAAGTTTGGATGCTCCATTTTGCAGGAGGTTAGGAGCAACCAGATCAAGAACTGCGCTGGTTTCGATGTCTGTCTGCACTTGCGGCAGCGGATGGTGATCCTTGTCGAGAAGATAACCCCAGACACTAACGACGGATGGTGACCCGGGAGCGTTCTGCGCCCAACCGCCGCCGCTGTCGAAAGTGACCGTCACGGCGTTGGGATCAGCCTTGGCCATTGCGGCCCCAACCTTACTGTTCCTCGTCGGCCGATCTATCTGCGACTGCAAGACGCCAGCGAGCGCCTTAACGTCGGAATGCACCTGATTAAGAAGCAGCCCAACCTGTGCAACGGTGGACTCGGTGGACGAGCGAATATAGTCTTGGCTTGCCTTTTCAAGCCCTTCTCCGACTTGAGTCGTCGCGTCACGCGATAGCCGTTGCACGTTCCAGAGCGCCAGGCTGCCGCTGACAAGAAGATCGAAAAGCACGGCGCCGCCGACGACAAGGATGAATTTCGTGCGAAAGGAGCGTAATCCGAGGCTTGGCTTCTTTGGCGCAGCGGTCATAGCGGCTTCTGCCCCGACGCCGCCCAGATCGGCCAACCAGCATAGCCTCTCGGGTGAAGCGCTGCAAAGATATGATCCCTGAAGCCCTGCCTGAAGCGGGCGACGAACTCGGGAGAGTCCCCGCGTCTAGCGGACATGTCGCCTGCGTAGACATCTTCCCAGGCTTCAATGACATCGGCGAACTCCTGCGGGTCGCCGTCGTGGTTGGTGACCATGAAACTTTCGATCCTTACATCCTCGAAACCGGTATCCAGCAAGAGGCGAGAACCCTTTGGTCCCATTTCGACGTCCATGTCGAAATGGCGAAAGAGCTTGGCGACCTCGTTATAGGTCCATTGGATAGTTTCGGCGCGCGGTTCACCCAGGCAGTGAGAGTTCTTTTCGTTTGTGATGTAGACCCGGCCACCCGGCTTGCAGATCCGATAGAGTTCTCTCAGAAGGAGCTCGGGCCGATCGAAGATCTGTAACGAGTGGCGGCACGTCACAAAATCAAACTGGTCGCTTTCGAACAGCATCTGTGATGCATCGCCAAAGGTATATTCGATATCGCGAACGCAGAAGTCTTCCGCTACGGAGCGCGCATAGTCGAGGCTGGCCACGGAATGATCAAGCGCGACAATCCTGGCGGGGTCGAATTCTTTCCTGACAAGCATAGCGAAATCACCGATGCCGCAGCAAATGTCGGCAATCGCCATGCCGCCGCGCAGACCGTGCCGTGGCAAAATCGTCCGTTCGTGACGCCAGGTCATTTTCGTCTGGGTCCGGAGAATCGGTATGAAGCTCTTATCCTCGACGAACGCCTGACCAGGATAGAAAGCAGAGTCATAAATCTCCATGGAAATGTTGGGCGAAAGTTCCCCAAGGTGCCGAAACATCTGTGTCGCCCATGTGACGACACTTGATGCGAGCACGACAATCTTGAGTTCGGGTCGGGAGTACGAGGCATCGACGAGAACACGCGCCAGAGCGCCGAACGCCGTGCTGTTCATGTGGGTGACGCGTTTCAGATTGACGTAGAAGACGCCGTGCACCTTTTCGATTTTGTCGCGCAACAGAAGCAGATCGTCCGCAATGTCTGCGATCGAACGAGGCCGGAAGACGCCTGTTGCCACGAATTCCTGGTTGCTTGTGTCGAATTGCGTCGTAAAGACAGGGGAGGGGTTGTTCGCGGTCAAGTGAGGAGCCTTTCAAGAGGCAGGTCGACAACGAAAGTGAGCGCCTCGGCTGCCGAAGCGCGCAGCTCTATCTCCGCATCATAGTTGACCGCCAATCCCAACAGGATCGCTTGTTCCAGGGGAGCCGTCTCGTCGGCGATGACCTTCACGTAGTTCGCCAGTTTTCCACGGTGTTTCAGACCCCGGACGAGTTCAGCGTAAAAGCGGTGCTGTTGCGATCGGCACGGAAAACTCAACTCGATCCGCTCGACTTGTTCATGACGATAGAAGACGCATGCTAGTTCACCCTCTTGCGCCTCCGAGCGAAACGACATCTCGAGGAGTTCGTTGAGGGCGGAGGACAGAAGGTTGGAATGGCGCAGTGGATCACGGCGGTCATGGCTGACCATTTGGGCAACGTAGTTCGAGAGCTGGTCGCAATGCAGCCAGTCTGACGTGAACGTTGCCATCTCCATTTCCAGATTGAGGAGTTGCTCAAAAGCTGCGTCTGCCATCGCCGTCGCCTCCTGCCTTTTCAACCTGCACCTCCCTGGCCGATCGCCATCCCGGTTGCATCCCGGCCCCCGCCGCCGTTCCCCCGCCGTCCTTTGCGGGGGGCGATGAATTGGCGAATGTGATCGACATGCATCGGTGGGCTCAGGAAATGCCCCTGCAGTCTGTCGCAGCCTTCCTCCAGGAGCCACGCGGCCTGTTCGGCAGTCTCCACGCCTTCGGCAGTGACGCGCATGCCGAGCCCATGCGAGAGCGCAATGACGGAACGTACAATCGTCCGGCTCTTTTCGTCGCTTAGGAGGTCGTTGACGAAGTATTTGTCGATCTTGATGTTATCGAAAGGAAAATTCTTCAGGTAACTCAGGGATGAGTATTCCGTCCCGAAGTCGTCGAGCGAGATCTGGATGCCAAGCACGTTCAGGGTGTTCAAAGTATCGAGATTGTTGATCGTGCGCTCCAGAAGGACGGTTTCCGTAATCTCGAGTTCCAGGCGTTCGGCGGGAAGACCGATAAGATCGAGTGTTTGCGACACGCGATCGGTGAAACCTGCTGTCAAGAATTCCGCCGGGGATAAGTTGACGGCAACGGTGTAATGGTCCGGCCAGCTCAGAGCTTCCCGACAGGCCTGTTCCAGCACCCATTGGCCGATTTCGCTCATCAGCCCATCTGCCTCTGCCATCGGGATAAAGGCAATGGGAGGAATCACGCCGAGCCTCGGATGGCGCCAGCGTAGGAGAGCCTCGAAGCCGGTTACGGTGCGTGAGCGGTCAACAAGAGGCTGATATTCGAGGAAGAACTCGCCATGATGGAGCGCGACCCTGAGGCTGCGCCTCAGCAACTCCCGTTGTTCCAGGACCACCAACATGCTGGGATCGAAGGTTCGTGCGCGACGGCGTCCTTCCTTTTTGGCAGCGTAGAGGGCGACGTCGGCTGCTTTCATCAATTGCTCGCCCTCATCGCCATCACGGGGCGCGATCGCAATGCCGATACTGGCTCCCACGAAGACAGTGATGCCGTCCACCACGAATGGTTTCTTGAATTCGCCAACAAGCGCATCTGCCAGTCGTTCTGCCTCTGCGGGCTGCTCGTGAGAAGTTTGAATGACGGCAAATTCGTCGCCAGCAAGTCGGAAGGCTGTTTCGCCACTACCGAGCACGCTTCGGATCCTGGCGGCTGCAAGCTTCAGAACGATGTCTCCGGCGCCGTGTCCCAAGGTATCGTTCACCGGCTTGAAGTCGTCGAGATCAATCTGCATCAGGGCGAGACCGCATCCGCCGCTGGTCGGAAGAAAGCGCCCCAACTGGTCGCTGAACTGCCGGCGGTTGGGAAGCCCGGTCAGGGCGTCATGGGTTGCCTGATGCAAGAGGAGAGCCCGTTCCTGCTCATGCGCAGGTGTCGATTCAATACGGTCAGCAACGGCGATCTCGATAACTGCCAATCCCTCCTTTGCCGGCAGTAGCAGCAGGTCATAGCCGTTGTCGGTCGACACACCTATCCGTAGCGATTGTGGCGTGCCGTTTTTGATGACGAGTTGTACGAGGTCCGCTGAGGGAGGGGCTTTCAACATGGGGTAAATGTCGCCCAGCCTTGTGGGTTGCTGCCTGTTGAAGCCCGAGCGTTTCGCGAGCGTCTCAGACCAATCAATAAGAACGAGGTCGAGATCCCATAGCGAGAAAACAGCTGCGACACGGCTGAAGAATTCGGATCCATGTGGAACTAGCGTAGGCCAATTCTCACGATTTTCCGGCATATGGGTGGGCCTCCGCGTTGTGCCTGCGCCTAGGTTTTTCCGATGCATCCCACACATGCTGAATCAGCAGTCTCTAAGAAAGCTAGCGTATGCCGTGTTGCAGTCAATCAAAAACGCTACCATAGGGCAGTATTGTCCCTCTACCAGACTGCGATTGTCGAAATGTACGCACAAGGGAAGTTAGCTAAGCGGTACCCGGGCCACCGTTTTTCGAGGGTCCGTCGGATCCTGTAACCAGGACAAAAGCGCGCTCATTCGGCTCGAGCCTATTGAGGCTCGGCCTGGCTCTCGCGCATCGGATAGCTGAGAGCGCGGGGCTGGATATTTCGATGGCAGCAGTACAATTCCCGCTTCGGGACCCCATGGTATTTTCCGCAGTACTCGGGTCGACCCAGCTCTCGCATATAGCTGCAGATGTCTCCGGACAAAATGATGAGATTCCTGAGACGATCTGGGGCCAGTTCAAGTCCGCCGCGCTTAATTGAAACAAAACTGTCGCTGAGTTCGGCTTCGGCCGCGGTCGCCGACGCGAAGCAACGCTCTTCAGCAAGCTCTGCAGATAGAATGCAGACTGTCGTGCAACTTGCTCCCGACCTGCATAAATCCTTTCGCAAGGATCTTGATTGGGCCTCGCTGTCCCCTAGCTCAATTATTCAGGGCGTACGCGGCAATGGGGCTGCGCAAATTTCAGCCGAATGGAGCCCACCATGAAACATCAGACATTGGAGCAACTGCAGAATATTGCGGATATCGACCAGGCATATCCGCACCGCATCATGTCACGAAGCGAGCGTCTCGAGCGCTGGGTGGAGCTTCTCGAGTTGAGCCCGCATCGACGACTGGCTACCCTCTACCAGACCGAACATCAGCCGACCTCAGTGCTATCGCTCCTGCGTAGCGATAACTCGCCGATCTCGGTCGCCTTTGAGGACCCGATCCTGCGAGCAGCGGGGCTTGAGAACGATACCTATGGCCAGGCCAAGAAGTTCTTCAGTCTAACCGACGGCGAACTGCATAACGTTCTTTGCTACTGCCATTTCGGCGCGACGGTCAGCGCCGCCACAGCCGCCCACTATGTACGCGGTATTCTTGGCGTGGATCGCCCAGGTTTATTCGCTCGCCTGCGGGCACTGTTCACATCTTGACTGGAACGAGACCAGGCGCCATTCGAACACCTGATCACTGCTCCCGTCTTCAAGCCGCCGCTCCGGCGGTCGCCGGCTTGTCGCTAGCGATCGCCAGCTAGCTGATCACTCACCATCCTCGCCAGACAGTCCGGTCTGCTGCTCCAGGCTGCTCAGGCAGGCATCGTTATGGGCAAAGCGAAAAATGCTGTAGACCGCCAGTCCCCAGTCCTCACTTCCAGAAATCGTGACGCTGGCCGACTGGGCATTCTGGAACTTCGTGCTCAGATTGTCCCACTGCTCGAACACCTGCCGCTCCTGAGCGATGACCGCCTGCCGGAACATGCCGTCCTTTCCGAATTTGGACGTGGCGACATGGTCGACCTTCTCGTCCGCTGGCCCGAACTGGGAAGCGAGAAGCGAAGCCGCCTCCTTGTAAACCTGCCGTGTCGTCGTGCCGCGCTGATCATCGTCGATGTAACGGGAAATCGCGACAACGTTGCATATTCCCATGCCGTGGACGTAGGCTAGCACATATTGATCAAAGAGGTCGCTTCCGCCAGGCAGAACGTTGCATGAGTACTGACCTGTCGTATCCGGCTGCTCGCCATTGATCGGTTTGCAGCCGAGCGCTGACGGCAGAGTATCCTGCGAAACGCCGAGCGGCCGGAAGGCCGGCACATTTGTCTCGGACGGTGAAATGGACGCAGTCATAGTTGCGGCAAAAGCCACGGACGCCAGAATATCGATTACGGCCATCGAATCTCTCCCGAGTAAGATCGGGCAATACCACAACAGCAGCGTCAGAAACCCGATCTGCGCGCCAGGCACGGTGCCGAAAGTTGACTTTCCACAGCCTTTCGCGTTCAGCACATTCGCGCCGAAGGTTGAAATCCAATGGTCGGGAATTGTTCCATCACGATTTTGTGGCGAGTGGTGCCGGGCTGTCCGCATAGGGTGCTATTCAAGCATGAGTTGCTTGCTGGTTGGAGTGGCTGTGGCAAACGGTCGCGCGGACCGATCGTGCTAGACAGGCATATGAGGAGATGCTTGCATGCCGCCAGCTGAGGGGCCGATGTAGGGATAAGATCATGGACATTCGAAATCTTTTTGCGAATGGCAAAAAGAACTTGAACGTGTCAGCGCCGATCAGAGGTGAACCAATCGAGGTTGTTCAGTCGCGCTCCCGGGCTCAGCCGAATCACAGTATCGATAGCGATGAGCGGGAAACACACACCGAAAGGAGCGCACGCATGACGCAAGGAAGCTTTGGCTTTCCGCCTGCGGATCTTCGATTACGCGCCTTGGGGGAAATTCATGCGCGACCCTATGCGCTCGTTCAGGCACGCCGCGTCATCTTCCAGCTCGCGTTCCTGACGGAGAGTGCCGGTGACAATGACCATGAGATGCTTGCCGATCTTTCCCGATCCAGCGGCGTTGCTCCGCCGACCCGCGAGACCAGCCATCATGCGATAAGCTGGGGCCAGGGCACCTTGCGCTGGGAACGCCATACCGAATTTTCGACCTACTTCTGGGATTGCCCCGCACCAGAGAAGTTCGGCGCCCCGATCGCCGTTCATCCTTTCGGCGACAGCTTCTCGCCACCAGGTCCGTTCATATCGGGCATTCGTTTGGAAATACGCCCCGACACGCCCGAGACGGTGCAGGAAATTGCCGTTTTCGATCCGACCAGCCTGTGTCGAAGCGAACTCAGAAACGGTCAGGCAACGATCCTCACCGATTTCCGCCAGGATGGCGACGGATTGACGAAGTTTCTGGTGATCGATCGCGGCATGTCCGACAGCGCACGCGGTGCGCTGGTCCAGCGGCTTCTCGATATCGAGACCTATCGCACGCTGGCGATGATGGGCCTGCCGCTTGCACAGTCACTCTCGCCCGAAATCCGCCAGATCGAGTCCGGCCTGACGGCCATTACGCAGCGGATGAAGCTGCATGCACGGGATGAAGCGGACCAGATGCTGTCCGAGATCACGCGCCTTGCGGCCGAACTCGAGGCGAATGCAGCGCTCAGCCTCTATCGGTTCGGGGCAAGCCGCGCCTACTACGAGATCGTTCAGGAGCGCATTCGGGCTCTTGCCGAGACGGCAATACCAGGCAGCGAAACACTCGGCTCATTCCTCGAACGACGACTGGCGCCGGCCATGCGAACCTGTCAGTCGGTCGAGGAGCGCCAGGCGAACCTTTCGCGCAAGCTTGCCCGGGCCACGGCCCTGCTGCGAAGCTGGATCGACGTCGAACTCGAGCGTATCAATACGACGGTGCTGAATTCGATGGACCGCCGGGCGCAACTGCAGCTGCGTTTGCAGCAGACCGTCGAAGGCCTGTCGGTGGCGGCAATCTCTTACTACGTCGTCGGGCTCTTCGGCTATGTGGCAAAGGGTGCGCACAATGTCGGCTTCGAGGTGTCCCCCGAGACGCTGACAGGTCTCTCGGTACCGATCGTGGTTGCCGGCATGTGGCTCGTCGTGCGAAGCATCCGGCGAAGACATGCCGAAGAGGACAAGCGTTGACGTTTGGCGTCGTAGGCTGCCATCGCCCTGTCGGGGCGCGTCGGCCGGCCAGACGATGCCAGGAAGTCCGTCATGGACGGCACCATGCTTCCCGGGACGCACACAAGGGAGCCGTCGTAAAGGAAGTCGGCCAACACGCGTTCGATCCGGTGGGCAAGCGCTTTCGATGACCGTAAGCCGCATGGCTCCCACGGTTCCCAGCTGGCTTCAGAGTTGCGCCGTCGAACACTCGTAGAGCGCCGCGCCCGTTCCAGCATCGACACCACTCAGGCTCACGTCGTAACCCCAGAGGTGGCGAATATGGCCGAGCGTGGCATCACGGGTTCTCTCTTCCAGGAGGATGCCGTTCTTCACATTATGCTGTAGCCGAAGTTGCCGGTCACCTAGCAAGTCCACGTCGATAACCTGGATATCGGGCTGTCTGGCCCCGACGTCGTAACTGTGGGCCAGCGCCGAGCGGATCCTGGAATAGCCGCGCTCATTATGGATTGCGGATACTTCGCAATAGCTGTCGGTGGCGCGATCGGAGAGCAGGAACAGCCGGAACTTGCGGATCATCGCCGGGCTCAGATATTGGAGCATGAAGGACTCGTCGCGGTGGTTCGCCCAGGCGTCGAGCAGCGTCCCCTGCCAATCGCCGTTGCCGGCAAACGACGGAAACCAGTCGCGATCTTCCGCCGTCGGTTCCATGCAGATGCGCTCGATGTCCTGCATCATCGCGAATCCCAGTGCGTAAGGGTTGATGCCCGGGAAGCGCGAATCATCGAAGGCCGGTTGGAAAACGACGTTGGAGTGGCTTTTCAGCAATTCCAGCATCGCCCCTTCGCTGATCCGGCCCTGATCGAAGAGGCGGTTGATGATCGTGTAGTGAACGAAGGTCGCGCAGCCCTCGTTCATCACCTTGGTTTGGCGCTGTGGATAGAAATATTGCGCAATGACGCGCACGATCCTGAGAAGTTCGCGCTGCCAGGGATCGAGGATCAGGCTGTGCTTTTCCAGGAAGTAGAGCAGGTTCTCCTCCGGAAGATTGAGAACCTTCTTGCGTTCGGACGCGTCGCGTTCGGCCTCTTCCGGATTGCGGTTTTCCGTTGCCAGCGGCAGCGTGCGCCACAGATCGCTGTAGGTCTGCTCTTCATATTCCAATCGCTCTCGGGCGCGTTCTCTGACTTTTTCGGAGGAAAGGCGGGGCGGGCGCCGGTAGCGGAAGACGCCCTGGTCCATCAGGGCGTGCGCTGAATCGAGGATCGCCTCCACCGCGCTCAATCCATGCCGCTCCTCGCACTTGGCGATGTATTTCTTGGCGAAGTCCATATAACTCAGGATGGAGCCGGCGTCCGTCCACTGGCGGAACAAGTAGTTGTTCTTGAAAAAATGATTGTGGCCGAAGGCTGCATGCGCGGTCACCAACGCCTGCATCGCCATGGTGTTTTCTTCCATGAGATAGGTGATGCAGGGGTTGGAGTTGATGACCAACTCGTAGGCGAGGCCGCGCTGTCCCTTCCGATACAAGTGATCCTCGAAGATGAAGCGCTTGCCGAAGGACCAGTGCTGATACATCAGCGGCATGCCAACCGACGAATAGGCATCGAGCATCTGCTCGGAGGAAATGATCTCCAACTGGTTAGGATAGACGTCCAGTCCCATCTCATCGAGCGCAACCGTCTCTATCGCATCGTAGGCGCGCGAAAGGGTGGTGAAATTCCAGTCGGAACCATCAAACAGCAGGCCTGAACTCGAGCGTCTCGCCATTCGGTCGTCCCTTACTTACGCGTGCGCATGGCAGGCTGTCGGGTAAAGAGCTTGCGGAACACGGGGTAGATGTCCGCCGGTCTGGAGATCCGCGTCATCTGGAAGTTAGGCACTTCGCCGTCGACCGTGCGATAGGCACGCCACAGCGACGTGCCGTTGTCGGTCGCTCCAAAGATTTCGGTTTCACGCTCATCGATGATCTCGACATAGGCATAATATTGGCACAGGCGCATCAGGTGGTCGCGAAGCAGCGCCGCGCACCGTTCGGAATCTCCGCTGATGTTGTCGCCGTCGGACGCTTGAGCGGCGTAGATGTTCCACAGATGTGCCGGATAGCGTTCCTCGATGACACGAAGCATTTCCTCGAGGGCAGTGGAAACGACCGTGCCGCCGCTCTGCTTGCTGTAGAAGAACGTCTCCTCGTCGACCTCGCGCGCCTCGTCGGTATGACGGATGAAAACGATATCGATCCGCTCGTAACGGCGGGTCAGGAAGAGGTGGAGCAGCACGAAGAAGCGTTTCGCGAGGTCTTTTTCGCGTTCGCCCATCGAGGCCGACACGTCCATCAGGCAGAACATCACCGCGCTGGCATTGGGAAGCGGCTGGCGCTCGAAACGGTTGAAGCGAATATCAACCGGATCGACATAGGAGATGCGTCGACGCCTGCGTTCCAATTGCTCGAGCTCCTCGCGCAATGCCTGCAGGCGACGCCGCTCCTGTGCCGACAGGTTCGGTTCGGCCTCCAAGGTGGCGATCTGCTCCGCAAGCGCCTTCACCGCCGCTTCGCTCGGGCGCTGTAGCGCGATCCGGCGGCCGAAGCTGTTGCGCATCGTCCGCCCGACATTGATGTTCGTGGGGGTGCCGGCCGTGCTGAAGCCGACGCGGTGAGGCTTGTAGGTCACCGTCTCCTTCAGGTTCAACTTGACCATGTCGGGCAGTTCCAGATCCTCGAAGAAAAGGTCGAGAACCTCGTCGCGGGACAGGATGAACTGAAAGTCATCCTCGCTCTCGCCGCGGCCGGCGCCCTTGCCACTTCCGCCGGCACCGCCTTGCGGTCGCGAAAGCTTGTCGCCCGCCATATATTCCTTGTTTCCGGGCAGAATATACTCGCGCGCTCCACTGCCGGAGGCAGGCTGAAAAGTCGGCTCGCCGGCGCCGCGTTTCGGCATCGGAACGCCATGGGCGGCGTCCACGTCGGCAATCCTGTCCGATTTGACCTGCTCCTTGATCGCCCGCTTGAGCTCCTCGCGGGCGCGGTTCAGGAAACGCTGCCGGTTGCCGAGGCTCTTATCCTTCGGGTTGAGCCGGCGGTCGATAAAATTCGCCATCTGCCAATCCCCCGGTTCGGCATCGTCAGCCGGCCTTATTGACCCGCATATACCAATCGACGAGCCGCCGGACCTGGCGAACAGTATAGCCGCGTTCCGTCATGCGCTCGACGAATTCCGCGTGCTGCTTTTCCGTTGAGCTGTCCTTCTTGGAGCCGAAGCTGATGACGGGCAGGAGGTCTTCGACCTGACCAAACATGCGCTTCTCGATCACTTCGCGAAGCTTTTCATAGCTCGTCCATGACGGGTTGCGCCCATGGTTCTTGGCGCGGGCACGCAGGGTGAACTTCACAACCTCATTTCGGAAGTCCTTGGGGTTGGCAATGCCCGCCGGCTTCTCGATTTGCGACAACTCGCTGTCGAGAATTTCGCGGTTGAGGATCTGGCCTGTGTCGTAGTCCTTGAAATCCTGGTCTTCCAGCCAGGCATCGGCATAGGCGATGTACCGGTCGAACAGGTTTTGTCCATACTCGCTGTAGGATTCCAGATAGGCTTTCTGGATTTCATGACCGATGAATTCGGCATAGCGTGCTGCAAGCTCGGACTTGATGAAATCCAGGTAGCGCGCCTCCGTTTCCTTCGGGAATTGTTCGCGCCGAATTGCCTGCTCCAAGATGTACATCAGGTGGACCGGGTCGGCGGCGACCTCCTTTGTATCGTAGTTGAAGGTTTCCGACAGCACCTTGAAGGCAAAACGGGTGCTGACACCAGTCATGCCCTCATCCACACCGGCGGCGTCACGATACTCCTGCACCGACTTGGCCTTGGGATCGGTGTCCTTCAGGTTTTCGCCGTCGTAGACGCGCATCTTCGTGTAGAGCGGTGAATTCTCATGAACATGGAGGCGTGTCGCAACGGTGAACCGGCTAAGATTCTCGAGCACTTCAGGGGCGCATGGGCTCTTTGCCAGCTCGCTTTCACGAAGCAGCTTTTCGTAGATTTGCCGTTCTTCGGTGACCCTCAGGCAATAGGGCACCTTGACCACGAGAATGCGGTCGAGGAATGCCTCGTTGTTCTTGTTGTTCTTGAATTGCAGCCACTCGGACTCGTTGGAGTGAGCAACGACAATGCCCTGGAAGGGGAAGGCGCCGAAGTTCTCCGTACCATTATAGCTCCCCTCCTGGGTGGCGGTCAGCAGGGGATGCAGCACCTTGATCGGGGCCTTGAACATTTCGACGAACTCGAGAAGCCCCTGCGTCGTTCTGTTCAGCCCGCCACTGTAGGAGTAGGCATCAGGATCGGCCTGACTGAAGTTTTCAAGTTGACGGATGTCCACTTTGCCGACGAGTGCGGACACGTCCTGATTGTTTTCGTCACCCGGCTCCGTCTTCGCAATTGCTATTTGTCGCAGACGCGAGGGCGTCAGTTTAACCACGCTGAATTTCGAAATGTCGCCGCCGATCTCGTCGAGCCGTTTCGTCGCCCAGGGCGAGATAAGGCCCGTCAGCCTTCGCGGCGCAATCCCGTACTTGTCTTCCAAGAGACCCGCCATCCGTTCCGGGTGGAACAGGCCGAGAGGGGATTCGAAGACGGGGCTGACCTTGCCATTGACGGCCAAAGTGTAGATCGGGCGCTGCTCCATCAGTCTCTTCAGGCGCTCGGCGAGCGACGATTTGCCGCCTCCCACTGGACCGAGCAGATAGAGGATCTGCTTTCGCTCCTCGAGCCCTTGCGCGGCGTATCTGAAGTAGCCGACAATCCGCTCGATTGTATCTTCCATTCCATAGAAGTCGGCGAAGGACGGGTAAATCTTGACTGTGCGGTTGGCGAAAATCCGCCCTAGCCGCTCATCGGCGCTCGTATCGATTAATGTCGGCTCGCCGATCGCTTCGACCATTCGCTCTTGCGCGGTCGCATAAAGGCTTTTGTCATCGCGGCAGGCAAGCAGGTATTCCTGTAGACTTAGTTCTTCTTGCGCGGCGCTTGTGTAAATCTCCGAGAAAAGATCAAAGACGTCACTTTCACCTTTTTGCATGATGCTCTCCCGCGGCCTGTCGGTTGAGGCGGGATTGCCGCCCCGTCGGCGCGCTCATTGAGACAACGGCACAAACTAGCATTCGTTCCTTCAAATACTTACAGGAATTCGAATTTGGCTCGAGTAGGCCATGTAGCATCTCATCGTCTCCATTCTTGCGCCAGATTGCGACTCAAATGTTGAACTGTGCTGATTGCTAATATGGCACGAAAGACGTGCAATAACCATGGCTAAGGTAATCACGCTATCGCTATGAACAGCGCATTTCATCCCGAGCCAATGCTATGTCGGCGAACAAAATCGCAGCGCTGAGCGATCATGCGCCGGTGGACGGCTGCTCCAGAACCCGTGCCGTCCATGGCGAAGAAGCGGTAAAGGAAATTGCGAGCTGGCGCCCGTCGGGCGCTAGCTGATGCCGCCGAGGCAGACGTATTTAATTTCCATAAATTCTTCTATCCCGTATTTGGAACCCTCACGGCCAAGGCCGGAGAGTTTGACGCCGCCGAAGGGAGCTTCCGCCGTCGAGATCAATCCTGTGTTGACACCAACCATGCCGTATTCGAGGGCCTCGGCGACGCGGAAAACGCGAGCCAGATCCTTCGCGTAGAAGTACGAGGCCAGGCCAAACTCGGTATCGTTTGCCTGCTGGATGACATCAGCCTCATCCTTGAAGCGGAACAGCGGCGCCACCGGCCCGAAGGTTTCTTCGCGGGCAACGGCCATCTCCCTCGTGACATTTGAAAGCACGGTCGCCTCGTAGAAAGTGCCGCCGAGCACGTGGCGCTTTCCGCCCTGTACGACGCTCGCTCCCTTGGCGAGCGCATCGGCAACGTGTTCCTCGACCTTCTCCAGCGCTGGCTGGTCGATCAGCGGTCCCAGAATGACACCCTCGTCGAAGCCATTGCCGGTCTTCAATTTGCCGACGGCTGCCGCAAGCTTCTGTGAGAAAGCATCATAGACACCTTCCTGCACGTATAACCGGTTTGCGCACACGCAAGTCTGGCCATTGTTGCGGAACTTGGCGATCAGCGCACCTTCAACGGCGGCATCAAGATCAGCGTCGTCAAAGACGATGAAGGGTGCATTGCCGCCGAGTTCCAGGCCAAGCTTCTTGATTGTCGGAGCACTCTGCTTGTAGAGCTCGGCGCCGATTTCCGTGGAACCGGTAAAGGTCAATTTGCGGACAGTCGGATTGGCGGTCATTTCGGCGCCAATCTCGCGTGCCGAGCCGGTGACAACCGAAAACAGGCCATTCGGAAGCCCGGCGCGTTGCGCAAGCACGGCAATTGCAATGGCCGAGAAGGGCGTCTGGCTGGCCGGCTTCAGCACCATGGCGCAACCGGCAGCAAAGGCAGGCCCCGCTTTTCGCGTGATCATGGCGTTCGGGAAATTCCAGGGGGTGATCGCGGCAACCACGCCGATCGGCTGCTTCATCACCATGATGCGCTTGTCGGGTTGGTGGCCGGGAACCAGATCGCCATAGACCCGCCGCCCTTCCTCCGCGAACCATTCGACGAAGCTTGCGCCATAGACGATCTCGCCGGTCGCTTCGGCAACCGGTTTGCCCTGTTCAAGCGTCAGGATACGGCCGAGATCGTCCTTGTTTTCGATCATCAGCTCGAACCATTTGCGAAGAATGCCCGAGCGTTCCTTGGCGGTGCGCGCCGCCCAGCCCTTTTGGGCAACGCGAGCGGCCTCGATCGCGGCTTTTGTCTCGGGCGCTCCCAGCTTGGGCACGCGGCCGATGACTTCACCGGTCGCCGGATTGTTGACTTCGATCGCATTCGCCGGATCGGCCTCGATCCATCTGTCGCCGATCAGGGCTGCCTGCCGAAAGAGTGTGGGGTCCTTGAGGTTCATGTTGTCCATCCCATCGAGAAATTGTGCCGTTCCGCATCTCCGCGGCCGCCTCGGCCAAGCCTTACGACAATGTCGCCATCCTCTTCCGCCCTGTCAAACGCGTTGTGGTAAAAGGGTCGCGGACAGTGCCGAGGCGCAATCTCGAAAATGGTTGGAGGTTTTCAACACCGGCGCGCATTTTTCGGGAACCTTTGCCGTCGAGCTCCATCTATATCAATGCCAAGGCGGTGACATGAAAGAGATGACGATGTCGCAGATTCAAGCAGATGGGGCCGAAGCACTCGATACGCTCGCCGATGTCGAGCTGGCGCGCCGCGCGGTCGCCCGCGATCGCCACGCTTTTTGCGCGATCATGAAGGCCCACAATCAGAGGCTCTACCGTCTGGCAAGAAGCATTGTTCGCAATGACAGCGAGGCGGAGGACGTTGTTCAGGAGGCCTATGTGCTCGGATTTGCGCATCTCGATCGTTTCCGAGGAGAGTCCTCGCTCGGGACCTGGCTTTCGCGCATCGTAATCAACGAAGCTCTCGGACGTCTGCGCAAGAAACGGCGGGCGGCGGGCGTCGCGCGTTCTGCCGACGAAAACAGCGGAGCGATGATCCTCCGACTTCCAGTCGACAACACCGGCGACCCGGAGCGCACCATGGCACAGCGGCAAATTCTGCAATTGGTCGAGCAGGCGACCGACGCCCTGCCGGATATCTACCGAACCGTCTTTGTCGCAAGAGTGATCGAGGGGCTGAATGTGGATGAGACCGCGGCGTTGCTCGGCCTGCGGGCCGAGACCGTCAAGAGCCGGCTGCATCGCGCCAGGCGCCTGGTAAGGGAGCGCCTCGACGAGCAGATCGGTCCCGTGCTCCTTTCCGCATTTCCCTTCGCGGGCCGTCGTTGCGAACGCCTGACGACGGCGGTGATGAGCCGTCTCGGTTTTCTCGACTGATTCCGGGAACCTTCTCGTCGGGTTGACATCCAATGTCTGTTCCAGAAAAACAATGCCCGGCCTTGCCGGTTCGGGCGAAGGAGGTTCCTATGCAGACTCGACAGATTGCGACCCTGACCGCGCTTTGCCTGTTCGGACTTGTGCCACCCGCATGGGCAGCGGACAAGCCGACGGACCCGCAGATAGCGCATATCGCCTATACGGCCGGCACTATCGATATCGAGGCCGCAAAACTTGCGATCTCGAAATCCAAGAACAAGGATGTTGTCGCCTTCGCGGAGGACATGGTGCGAGACCATGAGGCCGTGAACAAGCAGGCTCTTGCACTGGTCAAGAAGCTCAAGGTTACACCGGAGGACAACGAAACGAGCAAGACGTTGACCAAGGCTGCAACCGATGAGCGAGCAAAACTTGCCAAACTCAGCGGGGCGAGCTTCGACAAGGCCTATGTCGACAACGAGGTCGCCTATCACAAACAGGTCAATGGCGCGCTTGAGACGCTATTGATCCCGTCGGCGAGCAACGCGGAGCTCAAGGAGTTGCTCCAAACCGGCCTCAAGGTCTTCCAGGGCCATCAGCAGCATGCCGAGCATGTCGCTGGCGAGCTTAAATAGGAGATACCAGCATGCTGAGACGGCATCTGTGGATCGTTGCGGTATCTGCGTTGACCATCGGTGTCGTTCCGGTGCGGGCGGAAACAGTCACTGTAACAATCGAAAAGATGATGTTTTCGCCCGCTGAGATCAGCGCAAGGCCAGGCGACACGATCGAATGGATCAACAAGGATATTCTTGCCCATACGGCGACCGTGAAGGGTGACTGGGAGGTGGTCATTCCTCCCGGGAAATCCGCAAGTGCCGTGCTGAAGGCGACCACGTCGGTTGATTACTATTGTCGCTTTCATCCGAACATGAAGGGTCGTATCTCGATACCCTCTCAATAGTAAGGCTGCGCGGCGCTGCGTGAAGACACTCTCCGCCGCCATATCCGACCATCGGCGGATAGAATTCGTCTTCGCTCGGCCTTCGCGCTGCCCTATACAGCTTTCATGTATTCGCTGGAACGCCCTGTAGCCCTTGAGCAAATCGTGAAGAAGAGCCGGTTTCTGGCGATTGGTGTTCCGATCGCCAGCGAGCTCGACGCGAAGGAGGCGCTTGCCGTACGCAGCCATGGCGATGCCAACCATAATTGTTGGGCTTGGCGCATCGGCCAGACCTACCGTTTCAGCGATGACGGCGAGCCAAGCGGAACAGCAGGAAAACCCATACTGCAGGCGATCGATGGCCAATCACTCGACAAGGTCATTGTCATCGTGACGCGCTGGTTCGGAGGTGTGCTTCTTGGTACCGGTGGTTTGATCCGCGCCTATGGCGGTACGGCGGCCGCCTGCCTCCGGTCCGGCGAACTCATCGAACTCGTTCCAACTTTGGAAGGAACGATCCGCGCCGGATTTTCCGACCTTGCGATCCTCAGGGCAAGGCTCGCCGCCTTCGAGGGGGTGCACGTCCTCAGCGAGGCTTTCTTCGAGGCTGGCGCGGAGATCACGGTGAGCTTTCCGCAAGCACGGTCGGACGAGATTGCCCGTTTGATTGCCGATACCACAAGTGGACGCAGCGCGCTCGCCCTCAAACAATAGGGCGAGCGCGAGCATTCAGGTCAGCATCGAGTAAGCGCTCGAGCAAGCAATGCTGGGCCCGACTTAACGCCAGCCAAGTGCTGGTGCCACATATTTGAGGATCGCCTCGATCACATGAGCGTTGTATTCGACGCCGAGTTGATTGGGGACTGTCAGCAACAGGGTGTCGGCTTCGGCAATGGCTTCGTCTTCGGAGAGCTGCTTGACCAGCGCCTCAGGTTCGGCCGCATAGGAGCGACCAAAGATCGCCTTGGTGTTTTCGTCGATATAGCCGATCGAATCCTGTTCCTTGCCGCCGCGGCCGAAGTAGGCGCGGTCGCGATCGTCGACAAGTGCGAAGATGCTGCGGCTGACTGACACGCGTGGGGTGCGAGTATGGCCGGCTGCCTTCCATGCCTCCCTGTAGGCGCGGATTTGTGCGGCCTGCTGGACATGGAAGGGTTCGCCGGTTTCGTCATCCTTCAGCGTCGAACTCTGCAGGTTCATGCCGAGCTTGGCTGCCCAGATTGCAGTTGCATTGGACCCCGCGCCCCACCAGATGCGCTCGCGCAATCCTTCCGAATAGGGTTCAAGGCGCAGCAGGCCGGGCGGGTTAGGAAACATCGGACGCGGGTTCGGTTGGGCAAAACCTTCGCCTTTAAGTGCTTCCAGGAACACCTCGGCATGGCCACGGCCCATGTCTGCATCGCTCGAACCATCTTGTGGCTGGTAGCCGAAATAGCGCCAGCCATCGATGACCTGCTCCGGAGAGCCGCGGCTGATCCCCAGTTGCAGGCGGCCACCGGCAATGAGATCGGCAGCACCGGCGTCCTCGGCCATGTAGAGAGGGTTCTCGTAACGCATGTCGATGACCGCGGTGCCGGTCTCTATGGTCTTCGTCTTCGCACCGACTGCCGCCAGGAGCGGAAAAGGCGACGCCAGCTGCCGCGCAAAGTGGTGGACGCGGAAATACGCGCCATCCGCACCGAGTTCTTCAGCAGCAACGGCAAGATCGATGGATTGGAGCAGCGCGTCACCCGCGGAGCGGGTTTTTGATTGAGGCGAGGGCGCCCAGTGGCCGAAGGAGAGAAAGCCGATTTTCTTCATGATTTTACCCGTTGGATATCGCGGTTTGCCGTGGGAATTTTTGATGGGCATAACATGCGGAGCAGCGTCTGCCACGAAAAGACGATTGAACGCTCTGTTCATCCTTTGAGACTGACGAACACCGAATGAGCGGCCGCTACTGCTGCGATGCGGTCAGCCGTCTTGCAAAAGGCAGGAAGAGTAGCGCGCAGCCTGTCAGTATGGCGACGATCAGCCAAGCCTGGTTGATCGCCTGGACGCTTGCTGCTGTCTGTACGAGCGGATCCAGCGCAGCGATCGTGTCCGGTGTGAAGTCGCCGGTGCTCCCGTTGATCGTTCCCGCCGGAGCCCCGATAAACGCCGCCGTGGCTGCGTCGCCGGCCCGCAGTTGATCCCATAGTCTCTGCCCAAGCGGCTCCGACCTCGTGTAGATGATCGTATCGATCATGGCGATGCCGATCGCCCCGCCCAGATTGCGCATCAGATTGAAGAGGCCGCTTGCGTCTGGCACCCGCGATGCCGGCAAGGTTCCGAGGGCGAGGCGTGTCGGCGGCAGAAGGCAGAACATGATCGCGGCACCGCGCACGACCTGCGGCCAGAACATGGCATCGAAGTCGGAGCGCGGATCATGGAATGCGCTCATCCCTAGTCCGATCGCAAACAACCCGAAGCCTGCGGCCGAAAGCAGACGCGGATCTGTCCGCTTTTCCAGCGCAACGGCGATCGGTGCGGTGAACAGCTGCGTTATGCCTGTGACCAGCATCGTCATCCCGATTTCCAGGGCATTGTGCCCCCTGACGAAGGCAAGGAACACCGGCATGAGATAGACCGAGCCGAACAGGCCGATCCCGAGCACGAAGCTGAGCGCGGATCCGACCAGGAAATTCCGATCTCGGAAATGATGCAGGTCGACGATGGGACGCGTTCTGCGCAGCGACCGGGATGCAAATGCGGACCCCGATACCAGGCTGAATGCTAGCAAGCTCAGGACGTAAGGCGAGATCCAACCGCTCGTCGGCGCCTCCTTCAATCCCAGTTCCAGGCTCGCCAGCGCCAGCGCCATCATAAGGAGCGACAGACCATCGAGGTGCCGCAGTTCGGACACGTCGCCCTTCTGCCGGGGCAGGAACTGCCACGCCACCAGCGCCGAGACAATGCCGGGAACGATATTGATGAGGAACAGCCAATGCCACGAATAGGTTGACGTCAGCCAGCCGCCGATGATCGGCCCAACCGTCGGTGCCAAGACAGCCAGCACGCCAGCGATTGTCGTGGCGAGTGCCTGCCGCTTATTGGGAAAGAGGATGAAAACGGCCGAAAAAACCGCCGGGATCAGCGTTCCACCGGAAAAGCCCTGAACGACCCTCCAGGCAACCAGTTCGCCAAAGTCGTTGCTTGCCGCACAGCCAGTGGAAGCGACGACAAACAAGCCTATGGAGGCGACGAACAGCCATCTCATCGTCAGGACACGCGTCAGCAAGCCGGTCAACGGTATCGCGATCACCTCTGCGATCAGATAGACGGTCTGGATCCAGCTCATCTGGTCAGGATCGATATTGATGGCCTGCTGAATTGTAGGCAGGGATGTCGCGACCACCTGGATGTCCAGGATCCCCATGAACATCCCGATGCACATCGCAATGAAGCCCACCCAGATCACCGCCGAAGGCGGATGAGAGGAGGCGGGCTCAAGGTGTTGCGACATGCGGTTGCCCTGCGATCGGGATGGTTCAAGACGGCCCGCGCTGCGGGCCTTCACTCAGGACGGCGGAAAAACGCTTCCAGGCGATAGCCGTCCGGATCGATGACAAATGCTGCGTAATAGAACGATCCGTACTCGGGGCGTATTCCCGGTTCTCCGTTGTCCGTCCCGCCGCCCGACATTGCGTTTGTGTGGAAGGCTCTGACGCCTTCCTCGTTGGGGGCAACAAAACAGAAGTGCAGTCCCGACTCCATGTCGGGAACGACAGGCCGCTCGGCGAGCTTTATCCAGAGCTGGGGCTGTTCAGCACCGTAGCCCAGCCATCCGTCACTCGTTGAAAGCCTCGTATAGCCCAGCGGCTCAAGTGCTGCGTCGTAGAATTTTCGTGCACGCTGGAGATCGGACACGCCGATAGAAACATGATGAAACATCATTCCTCCTTCTATGCGGGCGCTCGTGATTGATGAGCCGCAGCCAATCGGTCCGCTCGCGACTGTACAGCGTCGCATCAGTAAAGCAAATGATGGAGCTCAATTGTCGATCCCGGTTCTGCCCCGAGGACTGACGGGCAGCCAGGAATATTGCCAAAGCAGGCTGAAGCCTTTGAAACGAAACTGATGGATTGTGGCGCCAAGCGAGTTTGACAAGCCGTCAGGAACGCGTAACGTCGGCTCAACGACCGAGGCCCACCGCTTGCATTAGTGCAAAGCGGTGGGCCCCGGACACGCTGAAGAGATGCTGGCATTTCGCGTTCAGGTGGTGCTGCACGCGAAAGTTACTCGATGCTAGTTCGCCTTAACCCTTCGCGCGAGAGCCATTACGTAATCGTCGGCGATATCGGCCAACGTCAGAGCGACCTCGGTTTCCTTCCATCCCGCAGCAACGGCTCGTTGCACGAAAGCTCGAAAAGCCTGTGCAAGGACTTCCTCACGCTCGACGACGCGGTACGGATCATTCGTAGAATATTGAGGGTTGCTGATCTGGATCGTAGGGTTGGTCGGTTCCATGATATGCCCCTGAAAGTTGCCCCATCTGATGACGGGCGCATTTCCTTGTGCGTTCCGTCTCACTGCCTGCACTGCGATTATGCTTCTTTATTAAGGGGTTACTGGGATCTTGTCGTTAGCTACGCATCCGGAAAATTGCAGCAGCGTACATTTCTGCGGCTCCAGGGACGGCTCAGGTGCTCTCGCTGTTGAGCGATATTGGCACAGCCGTGGGTGCTCGCCTTGCAAGAGGCATGACCCAAAAACGCGGGAACTTGCGGTGGCGGGCATTCAGCGCGAACGGGGAGGCGACCGACGCAAGGCGTTAGCACAATGACCGCGTTCAGGCTCGACGG
This sequence comes from Rhizobium sp. 10N414, assembly GCF_056394785.1. Lineage (NCBI taxonomy): Bacteria > Pseudomonadati > Pseudomonadota > Alphaproteobacteria > Hyphomicrobiales > Rhizobiaceae > Rhizobium > Rhizobium sp. 10N414. Next base: position 80,982 of record NZ_JBFTIN010000014.1, read on the forward strand.
TTGTGCCCAAGCGTTCTCAGCCAAGTGTCGAAGGACTGACCACTCTCAGCCTCGGCTACCGGCTCGACGGAATAGCCAATATTGGACGGCATGCCCGAAGTCCTCGCCTCACGCGGGCTGTAGCCGAATTCCTTGCTGAAGGCGCGGCTGAAATGTGCGGCTGAGGAAAAGCCAGCCGCGAAGGCGATATCGGCGATTTGTTGCCGGTTGGAGGTATCGCTCAATGCGGCGTGCGCGGACAAGAGCCGGCGCCGCTGGATATAGTGATGCACACCGCCGTCTGTCTCGAACGCCTGGTAGAGCCGCGTGCGGGAGACGCCCAGTTCCCGGCACAAACGGTCGGTCGTCAGGTCGGGTGACATCAGATTGTGCTGGACGAAGCGGTGGACGCGTTCCTTCAGTGGCAAGCCGCTGCTTTGTTCAGGCGACGAGACATGTGCTGACGATGATGAAACACAGGCCAGGATCAGATCGCGGACGGTCTGTACCACGTGAGAAAGATCCGCCTCAGCAAGCAGGGCCAGCTTCGTCTCGACGCCATCCAGATAGTCGATCAGCAGTTTGGCGCGTGTTCCGACGAGCGCGATGTTGTTCTTGATTTCGACAGCGGAGGCGGGATGGAGCAATTCGCGAGGCAGGTAGAGGGACAGGGTTTGGGCGTCCGTCGATCGACCACGAAAGGGATGCCCCAAACTACGCAATTCGACATTTCCAGGCTCTCCCTCGGAAACGTGTCCGCCAACTTCCGTCCATGTTCGGCCGCCGCGCAATACAGAGATATGCCAGTGATCGATCGGGCTTGATCGAACCTTCGCTTCCGAACGCATATAGCTATGGGCGGGCGTGCTTTGCTGAACGACAAGCATGCCGCCGAGGTTCCAGACCGCATGGTCGGCCACAAAACCCGTATCCGTGGGAATGCTATCCGGGCGCCTGATATCGACAAGCGGCGCGACATAAGACTGCCAGGCGAAAAATTGCTGTGCCGGCTCAAGGTCTCGCGTGGAAAATCGCAGGGGTTTCAATGCCGGAGGAGGCGCAGGGTGCTCGTCCGTTGGTTTGGTGTCGCGAGGAAAGCGACGGCGTTCCACCTGCACGGTCTTGCTATCGTCGCGCTTGCCGCCATCAGGGTGTGGGGGGGAGAGGCGAGATCGTTCATCGTCCGGCAATTCGGTCTCCATATTGGATCAGGGAGCACGGCCTAGCTATCCCACCAGTACTGAATCAGCTTTTGTCAAAGCTAGCGCATGCCGCGTTGTAGTCAATGAAAACGCTACCATAGGACGCCGTTATGCACACTCGCGCGATTGTGGATGCGTGCATGCAACGGTGCCGTCTGGGTGATAAGTGGCGGACGCCAGTCGAACTCGCAGCGCGCGGCTATTTGCGAGCCGCCCGCGCTATTCCCGCCAGCCCTCGAGGGTCTGGACGAAAGACGTCAACCAGGCATTTGTCTGGTGGGCGTCCAGCGCGCGATGGTCGATCGTTAGCGAGACATAGGCCATCGGCCGAATCTGGATGGTGTCGACGCCGTCGATCTCTCGTACGACGACGCGCTTCTCCATTTTTCCGACGCCAAGAATTGCCGACTGCGGCTGATTGATGACGATGGGCGTAGCGACCAGCGAGCCAGACACGCCATGGTTTGAGATGGTGAAGGTGCCGCCGCGCATGTCGGCGTTGGTCAGGCCACCGGAACGCCCGCGATTGGTCAGGTCTTGAAGTCTGGCGGCGACATCGGGTAACGCGAGGCTCTGCGCTTGCTGGATCACCGGGACGACCAGGCCCCTGTCGCCGAGGGCCATGCCGACGCCGATGTTGATATCGTCGAAGACCTCCAGATGATCCTCATGCCAGCGGCTGTTGATCTCCGGTACTGCCCGCATCGCCACGACGCAAGCGACGATGATATAGGCCGTATAGGAGAGATTGATGCCATCGGCGGCCATTGCCGCCTTGTTCCTTTCGCGATGCCTGATGACTGCCGTGAAATCGGCCTCGAAGATCGACGTGACATGGGGGGCAGCCGTAAGCGACTCCAGCATGTGCCGGGCGATGGAAAGCCGCATGGGCGTATGGGCGACCATACGCGACCCGTGACTGATCTGATCGCGGGCGAGAGTGGCCGGCCCGGAGCCGGTCGGCGTGTTCAGGGACGACGGTACCCCGTCGCGTCGCTGTTTTTTTTCGAACGCGGCATCCATATCCAAACGCGTGACACGTCCGTCCCTGCCGGTGCCAAGCACCGCAGCCGGGTCGATGCCATATTGTGCGCCGGCGCTGCGAACCGCTGGCGAGAACCGGTCCCCGGCAGCATTGCTTGTCTCGCGGGACGGTAAGGGTGGAATATCGCGCGTATGGTCATCACCAGCGGCGGCGGCTTTGAGGCGGATACGGCCGAGAACCGCGCCAGGCGTCGCATCCGTGCCCGACGCCATGACGATCTCGTCAAGTATTCCGGCCGCGGGTGCGGAAATCTCCTGCGTCACCTTGTCCGTCTCAAGCTCGACGAGGGGATCATCCAGCGCGACAGTCTCACCCGGTTGCTTCAGCCAGTTGCGGACGACCGTCTTCGTTCCTTCCTGTTCGACGGGAACGAGGACTTCGGCGAAATCGACCATGATCTAGTACTCCACCAAGGCGGTGATCTTCTGCCGGATCCGGTCCACGGACGGCAGTGCCCATTCGAGCAAGGATGGATTGTGCGGGCTCGGGATGTCAGGCATCGTCAACCGTGCGACCGGGGCGTCGAGATCCAGGAAGGTCTCGTCAGCAACGACGGCGGCGATCTCCGCGCCGAAGCCGGCTGTCTTAAGGTCCTCATGGACGATAAGGCAGCGCCGTGTGCGACGAACCGACGAGATGACGCTCTCGCGGTCCCACGGCATCAATGTTCGCAGATCGATGACATCGGCGGAGATGCCTTCTGCCGCTTCCTCGCAGCGTGGAACCATGGCACCCCAGGTCACGATCGTGATGGCGTCGCCCCTGCGTGTAAAGCGTGCCTTGCCAAAGGGAAGCGCGAAGTTGTCGCCGGGGTAGGGGCGACGGGCCCATGGATGGTCGAGCATGGCGCGATGCTCGAAGAAGATCACCGGATCGTTCCCGCGCAGGGCCGTTCGCAACAGCCCGACGGCGTCTTCGGCGTTCGAGGGAACGGCAACCTGCCAGCCTGGTTGATGGATAAAGGCGACCTCGTTCGTCTGGCTGTGCCACGGATCCCCACATTTGAAAAAGCCGCCGGGCACGCGCAGCACCACCGGCGCTGCGAACCGGTTGTTGGTGCGCCAGCGGATCGTACCGCAATCGTTGATCTGTTCGGTCGCGGGCTCGGCGTATTTGCGGAACTGGATCTCGGGAACGGGAACGAGGCCCGCAAGCGCCATCCCGACGGCGCGACCGACAATGCCTTCTTCCGACAGCGATGTGTCAAAGACACGGTCCTTGCCGAATTTCTCCTGGAGTCCAAGCGTGACCGCGTGAACGCCGCCCTTCGGGCCAATGTCCTCGCCAAACAGCACCACGCGTGGGTTGGTGGCCAATTCGTGGTCCAGTGTGCGCCTGATCGCCGTGACCATATTGATACGTTGGCCGTCTGGCGCGGCCTCGTTGCTGCATTCCGGAGCCTGGTAGCCGTCGCAGTGCTGACCGCCCATTGACTGCATTTCCCCGTCGAAGAACACATGACGGGTGACGGTTTCGGGAGACGAAAAGGCGCGGCTTTCAGCCTCCGCGCGTGCCTTTTCCGCGGTGTCGCCGGCCTCAAGCCTGCAGGCTTCCCACTCGTCAGCGCTGATTGCCAAGGGAACCAGGTAGTCTCGCAGACGAGGCAGCGGATCGCGGGCCCATTCCGCCTTTACGAGCTCTTCACTCTTGTAGGACTGGGTGTCCTGGAAGCTATGACCCTCCAGCCGCGGAACCGTCAGCCGCAGGAGAGCGGGCATTCTCTGCTCGCGGACGAAACCGACGGCGTTTTGCATGAGGCGAGCCACGTCAGCGGGATCGCAGCCATCACCTTCAAAGATGGCAAGGCCGCGCCAGCTCGCGAGATTGGCTGCAATGTTTCCGCCCGGCGTTTGCATGTCGGAGGGAACTGAGATCCCGAAGCCGTTATCCTCGACGTAAAACAACATCGGCAGCTTCTGCGTTGTAGCGATTGTCAGCGCCGACCAGAAGCCATTCGATGCGACCGAGCCATCTCCACCAAGGACGACCGCTATCGCGTCACTGTAGTCATGCTCCCCCAGGACCGTTGCATGGTAGTGAATAGCCTGGGCCCAGCCCGCGGTCGGGGTGTACTGGGCGCCGACACCGCCGCACATCGGCAGGGCAGAGGCGCCGTCGCGGTTCGGATAGTTGAAGACGACGCCGATGTCGCGACCGTCCGAATAGCCGCCGGCGCGCGCCATCGCCGAGCCGAGCGCATCGGCCGGATCGACGCCGAGCGACAAAAGCAGCGGGCGTGACCGATAGTAGCCGCAGGTAGCATCGTGGCGGTTCGTCAGCTGCAGCCCGAGCATGATCTGCGCCATGTCGTGGCCGCGGGCGGAAAACTGATAGAGGATCTTTTTTTCGGGGACGAGCCGCGTTTCTTCCATCTCGTCAAGGATGCGCGAGAGATGCAGGAGATAGGTAACGCGCTTCCAGTCTATTCCCTCATCGGGTGCGTTCCTGCCACGCATTATAAGCGCGGTCGCCTGTGCCATCTTCGATCCTCCCAAATCTCTGATCCACGAGGAGGTTAGTACAGCCTTGGAGAAATTTCGTTTCAGTTTTCCGCGAAAGGCACGGTGGTGTGAAACATTCATTTCACCAGACGGCGATATTTCACACCATCAATTCGGCGTTCTCGATAAGGTTCCAGTTTGCCGGTATTGCCGGTGGCTGCCTATCGAATCGTCGGGCAGATCCGCGTGTCGCCGATGGGATCGTGCAAGTTTCCTTCGCAACCTGCATCTCGAGGCTGCAAATTCCAGATGCCTCATATGCGCTTTTCGAAATGCTCATTCATAAAGCAATGCGCTATATAATTGTGCATCGCACAAGGAGATATGACATGAAAATCGGCAACAAGATCGGAGAGTTCCTTCAGCTCCGCAAGGCATACAGAGATCTTTCCAGACTTGACGACTCGGCGCTGAAGGACATCGGCGTCAGCCGTGGCGACATCAAGCGGCTGGTTTATGGCCGCTAAGGCACCGAACGAGACCCAGACCTCAAGGCCCGCCCAAGCGGGCCTTTATTGTTTCAGGGATTGCCTGGCAGGTTCTTGGCGTCCGCTGCCAGCGACACCAGCCCCCCTTTATGAGAAGGCATCCTCGCTTACCCCAGGGTGGCGATCCAAGATGCCTGCTGTCAGCGCGTCAGGGGCTAGTGGCTTCGATTTGCGGTGAGAGGATTTGCGATCTGTTAATGATCTGGGCGCCCGAAATTAACTATTTGTTAACCAAATCAGACATAGAAATAGTCAACGATTTCTTAACATAGATGACCAAAGTGCTAACTGACGCTCGCTCGATCCGTATCAAGGGCCGCTCTTTTCTGGCGGTCATGCTTTCGCCAGATCTTCCCTTCGATGACTGGCTCGTAAGACTAGACGATCTTGCCGCGCGCTCCGCCGGCTTCTTCCTGGGGCGACCGGTCGTGCTTGACGTCGGCGATCTCCAGATCGACCGGGCGCAGCTGAAGGGCCTGATTGCCGAGCTGGCGCAGCGCAACGTCAGCATCATGGGGATCGAGGGCTGCCGCCCGTCGCTGATCGGCCCCGGCATGCCCCCAGCCCTCAAGGGCGGGCGCCCGGTTTCGGATTTCGAGGTTCCGCAGCAGGAGCCGGTCATCGATGTTCGCGCCGCCCAGCCTGAAGCCGTCGAGGCCCGACCTGCGCTACAGTCGATCGTCATCCGCGAGCCGATTCGTTCAGGCCAGTCGCTGATCTTTCCAGAAGGCGATGTCACGGTCATCGGGTCAGTCGCTTCCGGTTCGGAAATCATCGCCGGTGGCTCGGTTCATATCTACGGGACACTGAGGGGGCGGGCCATGGCGGGCTCCGTCGGAAATACCTCGGCCCGGATCTTCTGCCGCAAGCTTGAGGCAGAGTTGGTGGCGATAGATGGCATCTACAAGATGGCGGAAGACATTGCGCCGAACCTTCGCGGACAGCCCGTTCAGCTTTGGCTGGAAGGCGAATCGATCAAGGCAGAGAAACTTATCTAGGCCCGAAGCTGGCTATCACACAGGAGAGAAAGATGGGGAAAGTCATCGTCGTCACTTCGGGCAAGGGCGGAGTGGGCAAGACCACATCCACCGCAGCCCTCGGAGCAGCCTTGGCTCAAAGAAACGAGAAAGTCGTTGTTGTCGACTTTGACGTCGGCCTGCGCAATCTCGATCTTGTCATGGGCGCTGAACGAAGGGTCGTTTACGATCTGATCAACGTCATCCAGGGGGACGCGAAGCTTTCGCAGGCGCTGATCCGTGACAAGCGACTTGAGACGCTCTTCCTGCTGCCGGCATCCCAGACGCGCGACAAGGACAACCTGACCGCGGAAGGCGTGGAGCGCGTAATCAACGACCTGAAGCGTCATTTCGACTGGATCATCTGCGACAGCCCGGCCGGGATCGAGCGCGGTGCCACGCTTGCCATGCGCCACGCCGACGTCGCCGTCGTCGTCACCAATCCCGAAGTCTCTTCAGTGCGTGATTCCGACCGTATCATCGGGCTGCTCGACTCGAAGACCGCGAAGGCCGAAAGCGGAGAACGGATGGAAAAACATCTGCTCCTGACGCGCTACGACCCCAACCGTGCAGAACGCGGTGACATGCTGAAAGTCGATGACGTGCTGGAGATCCTCTCCATCCCACTTCTCGGCATCATCCCAGAAAGCTCGGATGTGCTTCGCGCATCCAACATTGGTGCCCCCGTGACCCTGGCCGATAGCCGCAGTGCGCCGGCGATGGCCTATTTCGATGCTGCGCGCAGGCTGGCGGGTGAGGAATTTCCAGTCGTCGTTCCGGGAGAAAGGCGGGGCATCTTCGGTAAAATCTTCGGACGGAGGGCCGCTGCATGAGCATCTTCAGCATCTTTGGCAAGCAAAGGACCGCGCCAGCGGCCCGGGAACGACTACAGATTCTACTCGCGCATGAGCGCGTTTCGGCAGGATCCGATCTCGTATCGTTGCTGCGCGAGGAGATCCTCGCCGTGATTGCCAAACACGTGCAGGTCGACAGCGAACGGGTTCGCGTGACGATGGATCGCGACGAGCATATGTCGATCCTCGAGATCGACGTCGAAATCCCACTGGGCGCGACCGTCCGGGCAGCATGAACAAAGGGCGGCGCCACGAGCGCCGCCTCCCGCTTGGCGCAAAGCCTGGCGATGGCGTTATTTCTTCGTCCGCAACCCATCCATCAAGAGACCGATCAGCCGGTTCGAGCGATCCCGCCACTCCGCAGATGCCGGTAGCGAATAGATGCTCGAAAGGGCGTGCAGAAGGTCGCTCGTGTCGATATCGTTTCGAATGAAGCCCTGATCGGCTGCCGCTCTCAGGAGCCGTTCAACGGCGCCGCGCAGGATGCCGCTGCCTTCGGCAAACAGCGAGGCGTTGGAGTCCATCAGGATTTTCAAGCTGCTTGCCATCCCCCGCTTTGCGGCAATGTAGCCTACAAAGCGGCGCATCCATTCTTCCAGCGCAGCGTCAGGCGCGTGGCTTGCCGCGAGATCCTCCGCCGCCGCGGCGAGGCTTTCCAGTTCCCGCCGATAGACCACCTCAACCAGATGCTCGCGCGTTGGAAAATGCCGGTAGAGCGTTCCAATACCGACGCCGGCCCGGCGGGCAATGTCTTCCAGCGATGTTTCGACGCCAGCTTCCGCAAAGACGGCGGCGGCGACTTCGACGAGCTTCTCACGATTACGACGGGCGTCGGCGCGCAGTGGCGGAGGTGTCGACTGTGCTGTCTTCGGCGGTGCCGAGGCCAAAATAAGCTCCAAGCGCATTCCGGACTTGACGGCAACCGGCAAGTCACTAGATTAAACGGAGGCTCCTCCGTTTGTGAGGAGGTGCCTTTTACCTCTTAATCCAGAAGGGGGCAGGATGTCATGTCGAAACGTGCCCGGACTTGCTTCCCGTGAGTTTAGGTAGCGCTCCTATTCCCGGCGGCCACCCTCTTTCTGGATTTACATCCAATCTCGTGACGATAGCAGGAGCTTATCATGACACGAACGGTTCATCTTTCCCTGGACATCAACGGACGGCGGCATGATCTCGATGTCGAACCGCGCGTGATGTTGCTCGACGCACTGCGTGAGCAACTTGGCCTTACTGGCACGAAGAAGGGTTGCGACCAGGGGCAGTGCGGCGCATGCACCGTCCACGTCGACGGCAAGCGCGTGCTCGCCTGTCTGACGCTCGCCGCCCAGGTCGAAGGGCGAAGCATCACGACGATCGAAGGACTTGCGGCCGAAAGCGGCGACCTGCATCCGGTACAGACCGCCTTCCTGGAACATGACGCCTTCCAGTGCGGCTATTGCACGCCGGGCCAGATCATGTCGGCCGTCGCCTGCATCCGCGAGGGGCGAGCGGGCTCGGACGACGAGATCCGGGAATACATGGCCGGCAATCTCTGTCGGTGCGGCGCCTATAATCATATCGTGGCGGCGGTCCGCGAAGCGGCGGAGATGGCGTGATGAGGGACTTCAGCTATTTCCGGGCAGGTTCGCTCGACGACGCCCGCCAGCAGGCCACGCAGCCAGGCGCGATGCTGCTTGCCGGCGGCACGACGCTTCTCGACCTGGCAAAATGTGGTGTTGCGGAACCCAATTCAGTCGTCGATATCAGTCACCTCTCGGGCCTGTCGCAGATTGCGGCGGATGCTGATGGCGTTACCATTGGCGCGCTGGCGAAAATGGAAGATGTGGCCCGCAGCCCAGGGATACGGGCCGACTATCCGGCCGTTTCGCAGTCGCTGTTGCTGGCGGCTTCTCCTCAGTTGCGCAATATGGCGACGATAGGCGGCAATCTTCTGCAGCGTACGCGGTGCCCCTACTTCCGTGACCCTGCGACGTTTTCTGCCTGCAACAAGCGCAATCCCGGTTCCGGCTGCTCGGCGATCGGGGGTGTGACCCGTAATCATGCCGTGATGGGTACCAGCGAGGCGTGCATTGCTGTCTATCCAGGGGATCTCGCCGTTGCGCTGGTTGCACTGGACGCCACGATCGACCTCGGTGGCCGAAAGGTGACTGCTGACGAATTCTTCGTGCTTCCCGGCGACACACCCGATCGTGAAACCATCCTTGAGCGCGGCGAGATGGTGGTTGCGGTCCTCATTCCGGCGTCCCCAATCGCCAGACATTCGACCTATCTCAAGATCCGGGACCGCCAGTCCTATGAATTCGCAGCCGCAAGCGCTGCCGTCGGTCTCGAGATGGAGCCAGACGGCAGCACGGTCCGCGACATCCGCGTCGCGTTGGGTGGCGTTGCCACCAAGCCCTGGCGTGCACGAGCCGTCGAGGAGGCTCTGATTGGGAAGCCCCTCGATGCCGGTATCATCGAGAAGGCAAGCCGACTGGCGATGGATGGCGCCATCGCGCATGGCGCCAATCGCTACAAGGTCGAACTCGCGCCGCGTGTCATTGCGCGCGCCATCCTCAATCTGGGAGGTCTCGCATGACCATCATGGAACCCCGAAACAAACGTGGTGATGCTTCCGACGGTACGATCGGCGGTCGCCTCTCGCGCTTCGATGGAAAGCTGAAGATCACCGGTAGCGCTACCTATGCTTTGGAACAGCCAGTCGAGGGCTTGGCCTATGCTGCCCTGGTGCAGAGCCGGATTGCTGCCGGTCGGGTTGTAACGGTCGACACGACGCGGGCAGAGGCTGCTCCAGGCACGCTGCTGGTGCTGACACCCGAAGTCGATCTCGGCCTGAAGGTGGCGTCCGACTGGTACGGAAACCGGCCGGACAACCAGCCCTACCATCCCCTTTCGCACAATGTCAGCTTCAACGGTCAGGCGGTTGCTGCCGTGATCGCGGAAACACTGGAGCAGGCAACCGAAGCGGCAAGGTTGGTCGACATCACCTACGAGGAAGGGCCGGCGGTCGTCGATCTCGATGACCCCGAAGCCGGAGAAGGAAAGCTGCTCGATGCGCTCACGGTGAGCTGGGGCGATGCCGAGACCGCGCTCGCCGCCTCCGCGGTGCGTGTCGAGGCACAGTATCGAACGCCACGCGAATATCACGTGACGATCGAGCCGCATGGCCTGATTGCCAAATGGGACGGTGATCAGCTGACCATCTGGGAACCGAGCCAATGGACGCACGGGATGGCCCGCACCTATGCCGAGTGGTACGGACTGCCCCCCGAAAATGTGCGTATCGTCTCGCCCTTTATCGGTGGTGGCTTCGGCTCCAAGGCAACAGCCTATGCCTATGGCGCCGTTGCAACGGCAGCAGCGCGCAAGCTTGGGCGAGCGGTAAAGCTCGCTGTCGCGCGCCCGCAGACTTTTACGGCCTATGGTGGCCGTGCCGCGACCAGGCAGACAATCGCTCTTGGCGCCAACGCCGATGGCGTGCTGCAGTCCATCGTGCATCGGGGTGTGAGCGAGACAGCGACTTACGCCGATTTCCCCGAGCAGACAAACGCCGCGACGCCACTGATGTACGCTGTGGAGAATTTCAGCGCGAAGCATAGCATCGTACCTGTCAATACGGTTGTGCCGGGAGCTTTGCGCGCCCCTGGCAAGAATCCAAGCGCCTTTGGCCTGGAAAGCGCCATGGATGAGCTCGCCTACGCGGTCGGGATCGATCCTGTCGAACTCAGGTTGCGGAACTACGCCGAGGCGGACCCACAGTCCGGCAAGCCATGGTCGACCCGCCGCTTGCGCGAGGCGCTTGCCGAGGGCAGCAAGGCGTTCGGATGGTCACGCCGCAGCTTCGAGCCACGCTCGATGCGAGATGGCAGACAACTGATCGGCTGGGGGGTGGCGTGCGGAACCTTCCCGGTCCTGCGCGCTTCGAGCGAGGCACTGATCCGAATTCTCGCCGATGGTTCGGTGGAAGTCGTCAGTGGCGCGATTGACATGGGACAGGGCACTTACACGATCCTCGCCCAAACCGCGGCTGAAGTGCTCGGTGTTCCGGTCGAAAGCATCAATGTCCGGCTTGGTGACTCATCGCTTCCCGGCGCTACGGTTGCTGGCGGCTCGATGCTTGCCGGCGCAATCACCGGGGCCGTCCACAAGGCAGCATCGGCTGCCCGCGACGAGCTGATCGAGCTTGCCCTCAACGACAGTGCCTCTCCTTTCCGTGATACTGGCACCAATACGTTGACACTCGCAAGCGGTCGGATTTCAGTGCCTCGCGACGGGGGGCTTTCTGTCTCCATCTCGGAGCTGATGACAGCTCTTGGCCGCGACAGCGTTGAGACACGGCGAAACACTCTTCCTGATGGAGAGCAGGGGCCGGAAGGTCACCGGAAAGCCTGGACCACGATGACAAGCATCAAGGGGCCGACTGCGGGCGAGTTCGCCATGCACAGCTGGTGCGCGCATTTTGTGGAGGTCAAGGTGGATGAGGATTTCGGTACCGTCCGTGTCTCCCGCATGGTCTCGGCCTTCGATTGCGGCAGGATCTACAACCCCAAGCTTACCGAAAGCCAATGGCGTGGTGGGATCATCATGGGGATCGGTCAGGCGCTGCTCGAGGAAGGCCTGGTTGACCCGCGCAACGGGCGCGTCATCAACAACAACCTCGGCGATTACCTCGTTGCGACCAATGCCGACATTCCGCCGATCGAGGTAATCTCAGTTGGCATCCCCGACCTCAACGCCTCGGTGCTCGGGGGCAAGGGTGTCGGCGAAGTCGGCATTGTCGGCGTTGCGCCGGCAATCGCCAATGCCGTCTTTCACGCCACCGGCAAGCGGGTTCGCGACCTGCCGATAACGCTTGAGAAGCTGCAGTGACGAGTGGCTTCGTCGGCTTGCGTTCTGCGCAGGCGACGGGCCGTGCAGCGTAAAGCGCGTATGGCGAGTTCCCGCGCATCCGTGATTGAATTGCGCGGGAATGATTCCCTTATGGAAAAATACATCCGCGACCGCGTGGGTGGCCGGTCATGAATTCGCATCTCCCGTAAGGATGTCGAATGACAAGGCTTCGCTGATATCTCAGCATCGACGGCAGCCATTGGCATTCAGGCACATGAAGCCGCTTCAATGCCGCTAACCGCACCCGCAAATCTTGAACCCGATCAGCACGCCTTGTTCCCGGAACTGAGCATTTGCTCATCCGTGGAGGTAGATGTCACGCAACGGTTATCTGCGCTCACTATACCGTGCCGCTAACGCTGTCCGTTAGGCGGCTAAAGCGCAGACCGAGGGCCCCACGCGATGCCAGCTTCGAAAAGAGGCGTGCGTCGATGCTCCACTCCTGTCGCCTTGGCCGCGAGACGTGACGGTGCCTGTCACATTGCTGGCAGACGAGCGTCGCTTCCGGGAGGCGGCACTTTCGACCAGTTGATCTTTACGGAAGGTATTTCCCATGACGAAAATCGTTGGCCATCGCGGAGCACGAAACAAATGGCCCGAAAATTCGATTGAGGGTTTCAGAAGGACCTTGGAACTCCCTGTCGATGCGATCGAATTTGATGTGCATTTGACCGACGCCGGGGAACTCGTCGTCATTCACGACGCCACGCTTGAGCGTACGACCGAGAAAGCGGGCAAGGTCCGGGCTTTGTCACCTTCCGATCATCAGGCGACCCGCCTCAAAGGATCGCAGGAGTCAATCCCGACCCTTGACGAGGTGCTTGCTCTGTTTGCTTCCTCGAGACCCGTCGAGCTTCATGTCGAGCTGAAAGCCGACGCGGATGGAGCGCATTACGAAGGGCTTGAGGCCTTGGCGGCAGCTGCCATTCGACGTCACGGGCTTGCCGGGCGCAGCCTGCTGACAAGCTTCAATCTGGGGGTTCTCGCGCGGTGCCAAGAGGTTGCTCCCGAAATCGGCCGCCTGTGCTCGATCAATGCCAAGTCCGCCGAGGCGCTGGGTGCGGCTGCGACCTTCGCCAAAGCTGCGGAAGTCGCCGGCCTCGTTGCCATCGAGAAGTCGCTGCTGGCCGCAACCTTTCACGACGTTGCCGCGATCGTTTCACGCGATCGTCTCTGCTGCTGGGTGTTGAATGAGGAAGAGGAGATCGAACACTGGCTCGGGCAGGGCGTCGGCTGGATCACCAGCGATGATCCAGCCCTGGCCCTGGCGCTGCGCGCCGGATCGCGGCATTCGGCCGCTTGATCACTTGGGGCCCCTCAGCAATGGCCTGTGCACGCAGACATGCGAACCACCGAATACCTGAATAGCGAACCTATGAGTAATTTGGATCTTCTGATTTTTGATTGCGATGGCGTGCTGATCGATAGCGAACCGATTGCGGCGCGCACGCTTGCGCATGCCATAACCCAGGCCGGCATGGAGATGACGCCGCGCCAGGTGCTCGTCGAGTTTACCGGAAAGTCGGAGGCTGACTTGCGGCAGATTCTGGCCAGCCGCATCAGCGCCGACCTCGATACCGTTTTTGCCGGTTGGCATGCCGAAATATTTGCTGCCTTCTGCCGCGACCTTCTGCCGATGGAGGGCATCAGCGCCGTTCTCGATGGGCTCGACGTTGCAAAATGCGTCGCATCCAACAGCACGGTCGAACGCCTCAAAAAGAGCCTGGGCCTTCTCGATCTGTGGCCACGCTTTGCCCCGAACATATTCAGCGCCGAGATGGTCGCCGCCCCAAAGCCCGCGCCGGATCTCATCCGGTTCTGCCTGTCCAAAATGAACGCGAGCAGCGCGCGCAGCATCGTCATCGACGACAGCGCAGCGGGTATTCAGGCGGCAGTTGCTGCCGGTGTACCGGCAATCGGCTTCGTGGCGCCAAACGATCCGCGTTCGGGCCGGCGCGAGGCGCTGTTTGCGGCAGGAGCCGAGGAGGTCGTTCTCGGTGCCAAAGAGCTGCTGCATGTCCTGTGGCGACGAGTCGGCAACCAGCACCAGGCCCGGCCATCGGTCGAGGTGGGTGCGTGACGTCGATCGAGGCCGTGACGCAGATGAGGATGAACCAGCGGGGAGGCGGGCGACATGATTGCGAGGCGAGATGACCATGGCGTCTCGATTTCACGGCAAAGGCTGGCTGGCTTTATTACATAGGGGGGCACAGCCAGGATGAGATCGCACAGAAGCTCGGCGTTTCCCGGCAAACCGCCCAGCGTCTCGTATCGCGCGCTGTCTCGCAAGGCTTGATCAAGATCCGGCTCGATCATCCGGTTGGCCACTGCATGAGTATGGCAGCAAGGCTGAAGAGCAAGTTTTCGCTGCAGTTCGTGGAAGTCATTCCGTCCGGCGATCAGGCTCAGGGTTTGAGCGGCGGCCTTGCCCAGGCGGCGGCTGCCGAAATCGAGCGCCGGTTGGCTTGCGACAAGCCTGCCGTGATCGCCATTGGTACCGGTCACACGTTGAAGGCCGCGATCGAGGAAATGGTGCCCATGGAAGCACACCAGCACAAGATCGTTTCCTTGACAGGCAATATCACCCGCGAAGGCTCGGTCTGGTTCTATAATGTGGTCTTCAAGCTTGCCGACCTGATCACGGCGAAATGCTTTCCGATGCCGGTTCCGGTTATCGCCTCGTCGCGACAGGAACGGGTGGTCCTTCACAACCAGCCCGTAATCCGCCAGACACTGTCGCTTGCCGCACGCGCTGACGTTGCCTTTGTCGGCATTGGGGACGTCGGCATTCAGGCGCCTCTTTTCCTTGATGGTTTCATCCTGAAGGACGAACTGAAGCTCCTGCACCAGGCAGGCGCGGTCGGAGAGATTGTCGGGTGGACGTTCGACAAGGACGGCAAGCTGATTGAGGGCATTACCAACGATCGCGTCGCGAGTGCGCCCATTCCATCTTGCAGCAGGACATTGGTGATCGGCGTGGCGAAGGGTCAACAAAAACTGGCGGCGATCCAGGGTGCCCTGAAGGGGCGCCTGATCAACGGTCTGATGACCGACGAGATTACTGCGCAGAGCCTGCTGGGATCATAAGGTCGAGGCGCCCGAAAGGGCGACTTGATCGGCGAATTGTGCATCGCTCGCCTTGGCTCGACGAAGAGCCCGTGAACCAAAATCCAGACGGATTGGGGGCGGAATTCGATGCCTGGACAAGTCGAGATAAGTTAACAAATACAGCATCTTAAATGTCACGTAAACTTCATCGTTTCATCAAGAAACCGACATGCAGTCTGCCATAAAACACCGCGACATTATGACCGATCCATTTCCGTCAAAACTTCGTCAAAGGGGGACCTTCATGCTTTCTATCAATCGACGCAACGTCCTGGGGTTGCTTGGCGCAACGGCAGGCACCGCGATATTGCCACGCTTCGCGTTGAGCCAAGGCAAGCGGCCGTCCGTGACGATCGCCGTGCAGAAAATCACCAATAACAACACGCTTGATATCTGGAACGAGCAGTCGAATGTCGGCGAGCGAGTTTTCTTCCCCAACCTCTGGGAAGGCTTGATCCTGCGTGACTGGATGGGCAATCAGGGTCCAGTTGCCGGTCTCGCCACCGAGTGGAAGCGCATCGACGACAAGACGCTGGAACTCAAGCTGCGTCAGGGCGTGAGGTTCCACAACGGCGACGAGTTGACTGCTGACGATGTCGCCTTCAGCTTTTCCTCCCAGCGCGTGTTCGGCAGCACGCAGCCGGCAGGCGGCAAGACCGTCTTCGAAGACGACAACAAGCCGACGTCCGTCAAGGAATTGCCGGCAGCGGTACCGGGCGTCGGCCGCCGTCTGTGGCCGGCGCTCGCTGGCGTCGAAGCCGTCGACAAGTACACGGTTCGTTTCCACAACGCGACGCCTGACGTGACGCTCGAAGGCCGCCTCTACGCTTTCGGCAGCCAGATCGCCAATCGTCGCGCCTGGGACGAAGCCGGAACCTATGTCGACTGGGCCCGCAAGCCGGTCACGACAGGTCCTTACATGGTCGCCGAATTCAAACCCGATGTGTCGCTGACACTCGTGGCCTTCGACGAATATTGGGGCGGTCGCCCGCCGCTCGAACAGATCCGCTTTGTTGAAGTTCCAGAAGTCGCCTCGCGCGTCAACGGCCTGCTTTCCGGTGAATATGATTTCGCCTGCGACCTTCCGCCCGACCAGATCGCAGCCGTTCAGGCGGCTCCTGGCTTCGAGGTGCAGGGTTCGACGATCAACAATCACCGCATCTCGGTCTTCAATATCCAGAATCCGATCCTGCAGAACCCGCTGGTCCGCCGCGCCATGACGCATTCGATCGACCGCCAGGCGATCGTCGACGCGCTGTGGGCTGGCCAGACGAAGATCCCGGCAGGCCTGCAGTTTCCGTTCTACGGCGACATGTTCGTCGAAGGCTGGTCGGTTCCTGAATACAATCCTGCTCTCGCCCAGGACCTCCTGAAGCAGGCGAACTACAAGGGCGACGCGATCCCCTTCCGGCTGCTCAACAACTACTACACCAACCAGACCGCCAACGGCCAGATCATGGTGGAAATGTGGAAGCAGGTTGGTCTCAACGTCGAGATCGAGATGAAGGAAAACTGGGGCCAGATCCACGATCCGGCAGGCGTCAAGGGGGTACGCGACTGGTCGGCCTCAGCCAACTTCAACGATCCCGTCTCCTCGATCGTTGCCCAGTTTGGCCCGAACGGCGAAGTCCAGCAGAAGAAGGACTGGTCGAACGCCGAGGTCAACCAGATGTCTCAGATCCTGGAAACCAGCACCGACCGCGGGCAGCGCAAGAAGGCCTTCGCCCGTATGCTCGAGATCTGCGAGCGCGAAGACCCGGTCTACCAGGTCTTGCATCAGAACGCTGTCTTCACCGGCATGAAGTCGTCGCTCAAGTGGAAGGCCGCTCCCGCCTTTGCAATGGATTTCCGCGCCAACAACTGGCCGAGC
Source organism: Rhizobium sp. 10N414 (assembly GCF_056394785.1). Lineage (NCBI taxonomy): Bacteria > Pseudomonadati > Pseudomonadota > Alphaproteobacteria > Hyphomicrobiales > Rhizobiaceae > Rhizobium > Rhizobium sp. 10N414. The sequence continues at coordinate 97,935 of NZ_JBFTIN010000014.1, forward strand.
TGATCTCAGCGATGAACCGGATCCGGCGGCGGCGAACCGCCGGATCCATCTCGTTCGTCATGAACGCAACCGCCGACAGGAAGGGTGAGCCGATGAGCAAAGCTGCCGCCAAGCTCGTGGAAATGCGCGGGCTGAAAGTCGCTTTCGATAGCGTGCAGGTACTGCATGGGATCGATCTCGACATTGCAAAAGGCGAGGCGGTCGGCCTGGTCGGTGAATCGGGCTGCGGCAAGTCGGTGACATGGCTTGCCGCGCTGGGTCTGTTGCCCGGCAAGGCGAGCGTCATGGGATCGGTCAAAATCGACGGGCAGGAATTGCTCGCCGCGCCTCGTTCCGCGCTGGAGCAAGTCCGAGGCGGACGCGTCGCGATGATTTTCCAGGACCCGTCAAGCTCGCTCAATCCGGTTCTGAAGATCGGGCGCCAGATCACCGAGGCGCTTCTCATTCACCGCGGCCTTCGCGGCGAGGCGGCAAAGACTGAAGCATGGCGGCTCATGGATATGGTCGGCATCCCGGATGTGCGGCGCCGTTTTGACCTTTATCCGCATGAATTTTCAGGCGGACAGTGCCAGCGGTTGATGATTGCGATGGCCCTTGCCGGCGAGCCGGATCTGCTGATCGCCGACGAGCCGACGACAGCGCTCGACGCGACAATCCAGGCGCAAATCCTGGACCTGTTGACCTCTCTCAGGACCGAGACGGGCATGGCGACCGTTTTCATCAGTCACGACCTCGGCGCGGTGTCGCAGATCTGCGAGCGCGTCTGCGTCATGTATGCCGGGCGCATTGTCGAGGAAGGGATGGTGGACGAGCTTTTCGCTGAGCCACGCCATCCTTACACCCGCGGTCTCTTCGATGCCATTCCAAGTATCGATGGTCCGCGGCAACGTTTGATCCCGATCACAGGGACTGTGCCGGATCCACGGAACCTGCCCAAAGGGTGCTCCTTTTCGCCGCGCTGTCCTCGCGCTGTCGAGGCATGCAGTCACGAGTTGCCTCCGCTTGTTTCGATCGGCCGTGGACGCCAGCTCGCATGTGCTCGGCCGGTCCCGCCAGCCGCGATTGCCGCCGAGACGAGAGACCGCATCGCAGAGGGGATGATGCATTGACGCCGTTGATCGAAGTCCGCGACCTCGTTCGCATCTACCATGTCCGCCGTGGACTGTTAGGTCGCCCGACACCGGTGCGCGCCGTCGACGGTATCTCGCTGGCCGTGATGCCCGGCGAGACCCTTGGCATCGTCGGAGAGTCTGGCTCGGGAAAATCGACGCTCGGGCGTATGCTGCTCGGGATCGACGCCGCACAGGAAGGCGAGGTCGTGTTCGATGGCAAGCCCATGCCGGAAAGCAGAACCCCGGAGTGGCGCAAGCTGCGGGCAAAGATGCAACTTGTCTACCAGGATCCGCTCGCAGCCCTCGACCGACGCCTGACGATTGCCACGCAGCTGTCCGAACCGCTGGAAATCCACCGGCTGATCCCAAGGGAACATCGCGCCGCACGGGTTGCCGAACTCATGAACGCGGTTGGCCTTCGGCCGGATCAGGCCCCACGCTTCCCGCACGAATTGTCAGGTGGCCAACGCCAGCGCGCCGTGATCGCACGCGCAATCGCTTCCCGCCCGAAGCTTCTGGTGTGCGACGAACCGGTTTCGGCCCTCGACGTCTCTATCCAGGCCCAGATCATCAACATGCTTCGCGATCTTCAGCAGCAGCACGGCATCGCAATGGTATTCATCAGCCATGACCTCAAGGTGGTGCGCAACATGGCCGATAAGGTTGCGGTCATGTATCTCGGCCGTGTCGTCGAAGAGGCATCGGCTGACGTGATCTTCCACTCGCCGATGCATCCCTACACGCGCGCTCTGGTATCGAGCGTACCGCGTGCGGGCATCCCGCTTCAAGGACGCACGATCCTTCAGGGCGAGCCGCCCAATCCGGCTAATCGACCGTCAGGCTGTGCCTTTCATCCGCGCTGCCCGCTGGCGCGCGATCGCTGCCGTATCGACGCGCCTCAGCTTAAGACCATCGGGCACGGGCGGACAGTGGCGTGCCACGTGACAGCGGGCGAAGACGCCCGGATTGCAGCATAGGGAATGTTCACATGATCCGCTTCGTTCTCGTGCGGTTGTTCCGGGCGCTGATCACGATCCTCGCTGTCGTGACGTTTGCCTTCGTCGTTTTGCGCATGTCGGGCGATCCGGCGCAGGTCATGCTAGGACCCGACGTGCCGCAGGATTCCATCGACGCCTTCAGAAAGGCGTGGGGTCTCGATCAGCCGCTCTGGATCCAGTATATCGCTTATCTCAAATCGATATTCACCGGCGATTTTGGCGTGTCGATGCGCGATAAGGCGTCAGCTCTTTGTCTCGTCATGGAGCGCGTTCCGGCCACCCTGCAACTGACGGTACCGGCGTTGATCCTGAAACTTGTGATCGGCATTCCAGCAGGCGTCTACGCCGCGCTGCATCGGCAGAGTTTTGCCGATCGCGGGGTCATCCTTCTGGCGATCCTTGGCTTCACAATTCCCTCCTTCGTGATGGGGCTCGTGCTGGTTCTGATTTTCTCCGTCATGCTCGGGCTTCTGCCATCCGGCGGTCAGGACACGTGGATGCATGGCATCCTGCCGACGATCACGATGAGCATTGGGGGGATCGGCATCCTTGCCCGCTTTTCGCGCAGCGCGATGATCGAGGTGATGGGGCAGCCCTATATCCGGACGGCGTCTGCCAAGGGGCTGAAGTGGAGCGACGTCGTCTGGAGCCACGCGCTCCCCAATGCCGCCGTCCCGATCGTCACCATCGTCGGCTTCATGGTCGGATCGCTGATCGCGGGTGCCGTTGTCGTGGAGTCGATCTTCTCCTGGCCGGGCATCGGTCGTTTGCTAGTCGTGTCTGTCAGCAATCGAGATCTGGCGGTCGTTCAATGCATTCTCCTGATCATCGCAGCCACGATGGTCGTCTCCAATCTTGTTGTCGATCTGCTCTATGGCTGGCTCGATCCGCGGTTGCGCTCTCACACAGGACATTGAGGAAAGAAGCATGGCTAATGTCGAACTTGGTGAAGCGCGGACCGTCCGAATGGCAAATGGCAGGACGTCGCGGCTGCTGCAAACCGTACCGCCGCTCGTTTTCCTTGGCATTATGTGGCTTCTCACAATGGTGGTGGTTGCTGCCTTCGCCGACCACATGCGGCCCTATAATATTACCGCCATGGACCTCACCAGCCGGCTTTCCGCACCCGGCTCCAGCAAACATTGGCTTGGCACAGACGAGCTGGGTCGCGACGTTCTCTCGCGCCTGATCCAGTCGATCCGCCTCTCGTTGATCATCGCCTTTGGCGCGACGCTTCTATCAGCAGTCTTTGGCACGCTTCTCGGCTTCGCCGCTGCCCGTTTTCGCGGCGTAGTCGAGCACGTCGTGCTCGTGCTGGCGGACTTCCAGGCGGCCTTGCCTTTCCTGATCATGTCGCTTGCCGTACTCGCCTTTTTCGGCTCATCCATGGTGCTCTTGGTTTGCCTCATGGGCTTCTATGGCTGGGAGCGTTATGCCCGCATTGCTCGCGGCCTGGCCATTGCCGCTGGCGCGCAGGGCTATGCGGCGGCAGTTGTGCAGCTCGGCGCGACCCCGACGCGGGTCTATCTCCGCCACATCCTGCCCAATGTCGCTTCGACCCTCATCGTCTCGATGACGCTGACCTTTCCGGAGATCATCCTGATGGAAAGCGGCCTGTCGTTCCTCGGGCTGGGTGTCCAGCCGCCTGAGACCAGTCTTGGCAACATGGTCGGCTTCGGACGGGAATACCTGACGCGCGCCCCCTGGATCATGTTGGCACCAGCCACGGTCATCATGCTGACGACGCTTTCGATCTCGCTTGCCGGCGACTGGCTTCGCGACAAGCTGGACCCGACCGTCAGCTGAGGCGGACTCAGGGCTCAAGTGTCGCAAGCCAGACCTCTCCATTCTGCGGCGACACCGCCGCAGTTCACACACAATCAACAAAGGACATGCCCATGAGCAATATCATCTCGACCGGCTTCAATTCCGGCTCCACCGACGGAGAACTCGACAGCCTCGAAGCCGATCTGCGCCGCCTTGCTGGCCTCGGTGTGGAGACCGTCGAACTCGGCCTGACGACCATCGACCTGATCGCCGGTGGCCGCGTCGTCAAGGATCGCGCAGAACGCCTGGCCGCACTGACCGCCCAGTTTCCATTCCGCTACACGGTCCATGGGCTCGTATCGTCCAACTTCATGGATCCGGCAACCGCACGCTATCAGATCGATGCCGCCAAGGCGCTCGTCGAGGTCTGCGATCGGATCGGTGCAAGGGTGATCGTACAGCATGGCGGCCACTTGCGCGCCGACCAGCTGTTCGAGCGCGCCACGGCTGATCAGCGCGAACGCGAGGCTCTGTTCGAGCTGGCTGAACATGCCAAACGCTACGACGTGCGCATCGCCTTCGAAAACATCTTCACCACGGAACCGGGCCAGTACCGGCAGACGCCGGCCGAGGTTGCCGAGACGGTTAACGCGGTCGGCCATCCGAACCTGGTGGCGCTGATCGACTTCAGCCATGCCTATATAGAGGCGACCTATCGCGGCCTGAACTTCCGCGAACAGATCCGCGCCATGGCGCCCGTTGCCGGCCACCTGCACGTCCATGATTCCTTCGGTCGTCCGCAGGCCTTCTACAAGCCCTATCATCTTCAGGAATCGACCGCGCTCGGCATCGGCGACCTGCACATGCCGCTTGGCTGGGGTGACATTGATTGGGAGGATATTTTCAGCGAGCTTGAGTTCCTGCCCGGCACCGTTCTGATGATGGAAATCGGCGCCCGCTATCGCAACGAGCAGAGCGCATCGCTTGAGCGCGCAAAGGGTCTCATTGCATTGAACAGCAGCCGCACTGCCGTAGCTGCGGAATAACGGCCGCGAGACGGGCGTCACTACTGGCGACTACATCTCGAGAAGATTGAACTGGGAGGCACACATGAGAAATCCAGATGGCCGCCCAGTATTCCGAGTTGGCTGGCGGCCTGCCCCGGAGCCTCAAGGCGCCTTCATCTCGTGCTATGGTTATGCAAACAATGGAGCCAGCGGCGACCCCGAGTGTGCTATGGCATGAGCGCCGATTAAAACAGGGAGGTTCATGAGAGGGTCGAACCTCCCTGCCACTATTTCTGAAGTGAAGTCTCGTTGGCGGCGGGGATCCGCGAGACGAAGGCTTCGCTCCGTCACATCCCAGGTTGCGACGCTCCTAATATACACTTACCCGCAAAGGTTTCTATCCGCGCAAAAGTACTAAGCAGCTAGTATAAATCATTGCCCCATCTCCCGTTTGTCCCGCTTCGGTGGAGCTCGAAATGCTCTAGGCTTGCGTCCATGCTGTCGGGCGAAATGAGAAACTGACCCCCTAACGAAGCGAAGAACTGACCCCCTCGTGTCAAAACGAGGAGAGTTGGATGACGAGCGAGATTTTATTGCATCCTGCATTGTCGCGAACGATGCAGGGCGGGGATATGCTTCAGGCTGATGAGGTGGTGGCAATGTTGCGACTACATGCGCTTGGTTGGGGTGCCAAGCGGCTGTCTAGGGAATTTGGATGTGCGCGCAACACGGTTCGCCGATATTTGCGGGAAGGCGGCGTCTCGCCTTTCAAGAAACCTGCTCGGCGCAGTTCGTTTGACGGGCTGGACGATTGGTTGCGAGAACGTTTTTTCCGTCATGACGGCAATGCGGATGTAATCCGCCAGGAGTTGGCGAGCGAGCACGGAATTGTCATCGGCCTGCGTTCTGTAGAGCTTCGAGTTCGGCAGTGGCGACGGGAGTTGAAGGCACAGAAGCGTGCGACAGTTCGGTTCGAAACTCCACCAGGTCGCCAGTTGCAAATCGACTTTGGCCAGACGCGCGTATGGATCGGCGGTGAACGGCTTCGGGTGTACGTGTTTGTCGCAACGTTGGGTTACTCGAGACGCATACATATCCGAGCCTCGTTGCGAGAGGGGCAAACCGACTGGTTCGAAGGAATGGAAGGTGCGTTCCTTCGATTTGGTGGCGTTCCCAACGAGGTGTTGCTGGATAATGCGAAGCCGCTGGTCGAGCACCACGATGCGGTCAGCCGGGAAGTGCGGTTCAATGCGCGATTGCATGCCTTTGCTCGTTACTGGGGCTTCACCCCACGAGCTTGCGCACCATATCGCGCCCGTACGAAGGGCAAGGACGAGCGCGGAGTCGGCTACGTCAAGAAGAACGCGATCGCCGGTCGCCGGTTCGAGAGCTGGGCGTCGTTCGAGGCGCATCTGGCCCGGTGGATACGCGAGGTTGCCGACCAGCGTGAACATGGCACGACCGGCGTAGCGCCGACGGAGCGCTTTGCTGCGGAGGCGGACGCGCTTCGTCCGCTGGCTGGTCGCGCACCGTTTGGACAATTACGCGATCTCGTGCGCAAAGTTCAGGCCGACTGCGCGATAGACCTCGACACGAACAGCTATTCGGTACCTTGGCGCCTAATCGGCGAGAGCGTTCAAGTCGTTGTGCTGGCAGGCCGTGTGATCATCCGTCACGCGGGCCAGGTAGTGGCCGATCATGCTCTCTGCCAGGGACGGCGACAACGCATCGTGGACCGGTCCCATTTTGTTGGCGTCGCTGGTAGCGAAGGACTGGTGCGCACTCCAGTTGAGATAGCGCCAGCCGCCTTGCTGCGGCCGCTCGCCGAATACGAGGCGGTTGTTGGAGGAGGCTGGTGATGACGAACGTGGATCACGACCTGCTCATCGCAACACTCGATCGACTGAAACTGACGGCGATCCGCGATCAGCTCGACACTCTGCTTGACGAGGCGGCCCGCTCGAAGATGAACTTGTGCGAAGCTCTGGCATTCCTGGTATCGCGAGAGATCGCCCGGCGCGATGAGCGGCGCATCTCCATGTCGAGCAAGCTGGCGCAGTTCCCGTTCGTGCGCGAACTCGACGGCTTTGAGTTCGAGGCGCAGCCGTCGCTTGATCATGGCCAAATCAGGGAACTGGCGACCTGCCGCTGGATCGCTCACGGCGATACGGTGCTATTCCTTGGGCCTCCTGGTACCGGTAAAACCCACCTTGCTGTCAGCCTTGGCCGCGAGGCGATACGTCAGAACTACAACGTGCAGTTCGTGACCGCTGCCACGTTGGTAGCGATGCTGGCCAAAGCACACAACGATGGTTCGCTCGACAAGCAGTTGACGATCTTGTCGCGGCCGAAATTGCTGATCATCGACGAGCTCGGCTATCTTCCATTCGAAGCCAACGCCGCACACCTGTTCTTCCAATTGGTCTCTCGGCGCTACGAGAAGGGATCAATCCTGATCACTTCCAACCGCTCTGTGGGAGAATGGGGAAGCGTCTTTGGTGACCCCGTGGTCGCCACGGCGATACTGGACCGCCTGCTTCATCATTCGACCGTGATCACCATCCGAGGCGACAGCTACCGGCTTCGCGAAAAGCGCCGCTCCGGCCTTCTGCAGAAGGCCGGAGCGGCGCTTGAACCAAACGAAACGACCAATCAATGAAGGGGGTCAAATCTTCGTTTCGCCCAAGGGAGGTGCGGACGAATTCTTGGACTGCCTATGCTACAATTCCGAGGTTCCGGCGGTATTCCGAGGGGCTCAGGCCACCGAGTGAGATTTTGATGCGATGCTGATTGTACCACCGGATATAGGAATCTACCTGCTGCATGAAGTCTTCAAGCGTCGTGTTGATCCAGTTGCGATGGTAGTACATCTCATTTTTGAGCCGTCCGAAGAAGCCCTCGCAGGCCGCGTTATCCGGTGAGCATCCTTTGCGTGACATGGACCGGGCGAGCTGAGCATTGTGTATGCGCGACAGCCAGCCAGGCCAGCGATAATGGGCACCCCGATCAGAATGCACGACGGGTCGCTCGGAACTATCGCTGATCGTTTCGATTGCGGCATCAAGCATGGTATTTACGAGTTCGGCGTCCGGACGCGTGCTAACAGACCAACTGACCACCAGCCCGTCGAAGCAGTCGATCATCGGCGACAGATACACTTTGCCCGCCGGCAACTGGAATTCGGTGATATCGGTGAGCCATTTCTCGTTTGGCACCGCAGCGTGGAAATCACGATTGACCAGATTTTCCGGCGCGGCGTCCAGTTCGCCTTGATAAGAGGTGTACCGACGCCGCTTCACCGTAGCCACGACAAGCTGTTCCTGCTTCATCAGGCGGCGTACGACCTTTTCGGAGACCTGTTCTCCTCTTCTGACCAGTGCCGCATGAATACGTCTGTAGCCATAGCAATTACGATTGGTTTCGAAGAGCGTCATAATGGTCTGGCGAAGCTCTGCGTATCGGTCATCGAGGGAAAGCAGAGACCGGTGATAGAAATAGGAGCTGCGGGCAAACTCAAGCCGCGTGAGGAGTTGGGGTAATGCATATGTTTGTCGCAGGGCATCAACCAGCAGTGTCTTTTCCCGATTTGCCAGGAGCCGCAGGTCGATGCCCAGATCTTTTTTTATGAGTTCGTTGGCCTTCGTTAGCAGGTCATGTTCGAGTTGCAGGCGCTGCACATCTCTGCGCAGCGCCTCGAGTTCGCGCTCCAGTTCGTCACGGCTGGCTGTCGGTGGTAAATCGCGGCGGCGTGTCATGGATGCAGGAACCTCACGACCGAGTTGCTGGTTTTTCCAGTTGTACAGCGTCTGCCGGCTGACGCCTACCTCCTGAGCCAACGAGCGTGCACTCTCACGACGAGAGCACAAATCAATCGCAGCCGTTCGCTTCTGTTGGTCCGATCGGGGCGTAACGGTTACGATGTTGCCAACAACCCGCCGCCTGGCGTCGGGATCATATTCATCGATCCAGGCCGAGAGGGTAGCCAAGCGCCTTCATCGTCCATGCCAGGCAACGGCCATGGCTCAGATAGTGCTCGACGGCAATCCGCTTCTGCTCATCCGAATACCGTTGTTTGGTGCGTACATAACCCGCCGCCAAGACGTGACCACGTTCGTACTCGCTACACCAATGCTTGAGAGCATTCTTCGTCGGGTAGCCCAACTGACGGATCGTGACCTTCGCGCGTTTGCCGAGCTTGATGTAGAGCTGCACGGCCCTCATGCGGTCTTCGTACGAATACATGAACTATCTCCTGTTAGTCCAAGAATTCGTCCGCACCTCCAAGGGGTCAATTCCTCGCTTCGCTTGACACATGCTGATTGGATGCTTTCGCAGCCATGACGTTGTGGTGCCCCGACCTAAATTCCGGCAGAAGTGGGAGATTCCGGGAAGGGGTCCAGCCGACCACGGAACCTCCCTGTCGCTCCATGGGAGGCAGACACAGAAAAATTACACCAACCACTAATATCAGTCATCGACAAAATACACGCCGGAACCTCAGTGTTGTGGTTCGAGCGCTCTCGCTGCGGGTTGCGCTATGAGGCCGGCTCCGGAAGCTCCGAGGGGTTTGCACACGAGGGGCGTGCCGGAGCATTCCGGTGTCCGGTGGGGTTGGACGGCACAAGTTATGCGGGATAGGGCTGGCTTGAACAGTCGGACAAAGGTCCTGAAGCCACCAGACCCGAGTCCGATCCATCTCGGACTTAGGTCCGATGTTCAGGAACAACGCTAATGACGTATTAAGACCGAAGCGTGAGACACCGCCTTACCAACGTCTATGCGCAAACCGGAATGGGAATAAGACATGAAGAAGCTCGCTATCGCAGCGCTGGCGTTCGCGACTACGCTGTCAGCGTCGCCGGCATTCTCTCAGATCTACTTTGAGTATGGCACCGGCCCTCGCTACTACGATGATCCGCCAGCCCCGCGGTACTATCGCCATTCACCACGCTACGTGTACGATGACGACTACGATGGCCCGGGGTATCGCGACGCCCAACGCTGCTGGACACAGAGGTACTACGGATACCGCCACGGCCACCGGGTTGTGCGATACAGGAACGTCTGCGACTAGGCGCTGGCCCGGCCCCTCGATCAGATCATCGTCGGTTCGGGATCAGGGTCGATCTCGTCGATGATGTCCGCCGTATCGTTCCTTGGCGAGCCGACCTTTCTGTCGACCGGCCACATCTTCATCAGTTCGGCGGGGAAGGGCCTCATGAGGTCGTCCGGGTCTGGCTCCGGTGATAGCCACCGGTCGTAATCGCCTCGATGCAGGATGACGGGCATTCGGTCATGGATTGTCGCCATCATCTCGTTTGGTGGGCACGTAATGGCCGCGAAATTGTGGATCTCAACGCCGGTGGTTGGATCTCGCCATGTGTCCCATATGCCGGCGAGCGCGAATGGGCTGTCATCGGCCATGGCAATCGCGTAGGGCTGCTTGTTCTTGCCCGTCCCGTAGATGTCCTTCCATTCGAAGTAGCCGTTGATTGGCACGAGGCACCGACGTAATCGATACGCCGACTTGAACAGGCCATTGGTGGCGATGCCCTCGCGGCGTGCGTTGATCGGAGGCGGTCGGCCTCCCGGCTTCATCCAAGACGGTTGGAGGCCCCAACGAGCTGAAACGAAGACCGGCCCCATGATATCAGGCTCGCGCACCATGTCGCGAATGATGATCGGATAGTAGAGGGAAGGGGCGCCGTTATACCTCGGGAACTGGTTGCTGAGGCTCCCGACGTCACCGCGGTCGGCGAACGCGAAGTTCTGCAGCATCTCCTCGAGAGTTGCCTTGATGTAGATGCGTCCGCACATTCCCAAACCTCCCTTCAGTCTCGCGACAAATGCCTCACCATCAAGAGGGCGCCCTTGTGCCCACACTTGCAGCGCATGAGGCCGGCGAGTTGAGCGAGCGTCAATCCCTTCCCGACCTTCTTCTGTATCCCCCAGCGATCGATAGGCTTCCGGCGGTTGCACTCCAGACATAGCGCAAACAGCGCCTCATACTGCGCCAGTTCGCCGAGTGCTCTTTCGTGATCGGCCTTAGGCGGCGGCACCTCGATGCCCAGCATCTTCTCTGCCGAGCTGTCGTACCTTATCGCGCACTTGTCATTGAATGGTGCGTTGGGTCCGCGCTCGCATCCGAATTCTCGAGCGAAGTCATAGCGAAGCTCAGGCAACGCCTTGTTCCCGTAACGGGCGAGGGCACCCGCGGCGGGCATCGATCCGCTTCGTTGGCATTTGGTGCAGGAGTACCGGAGTTCATGCCCCGATGAAGTCGGACGGGTGATAGACCATGCGCATAGCGCCTCTCCTTGAAGAGGTTGCCGACAGCCGCATGCCGATGGGTTTGGGGTTCGCACCCGCCCGAGCGCGGAGTTGAAATGGCGTTGAGCGCTCAATGCGTCAAGTTCATTCACCACTTGTCTCCAACGCCAGCATAAGAAGCCAGCCGGAGTTCAACGAGCAGCCGTTCATCGGAGGTTAATACCCATTCCCTCAGACTCGCATCCCGAAAGGATGTTCCGATGATGAAGAAGCTCATGCCCTCACTCGCCGCCATGATCATGGCTGGATCGTTCGCCCTTCCGGTTGACGCTGCGCCGATCGTTGTGCCAAATGCAGTACCTTTGCACGCCACTGACGTCGAGCAGGTCAAACACCGCGGCCACGGAAATGGACATGCGTACGGCCACTATAAGGACCGGCGCTACGCCTATCGCGATTGCCGGTATTACGGGTCGTGCTACCGTCCACGGTACTACGGCCATCAGCGGTATTACGGTTATCCGCGATACGGCTATCGCGACTACTACCCCTACCATCGCAGGTCCGGTGTGGGCGTGTATTTTAATTTCTAGCTATCGAAACCCGTCGGCCGCGAATGCCGGCGGGTTTCCTATGCGATGCGCGCATGCTGCGACCTTTTCACCGATCGATAAACTCCCCGCCCGCAACGCTGCGGGGTTTTTTTATGGGATCAGCGGAGTGCTCAGGGTCAATCTGATAATCGGCCGGCTGCTTTCCTGCTCAGGCGATCCTGAATATGACCTTTGCTTCAATGGCTGCCGCAAGGAATGCGGACTGGGCCTCTTCCTGTGTCACCGCACCGCTGATCGCTCCTGCGCAGGCTTCCAGTGCTAAGACGAAAGCAGTGCCGCTTACGACCGGCCAATTCGTGAAAAGAATATCAAGGGCTTCAGTTGCCGATGTGATCTTGTGGGATTTGCGGTTGCGCTCAACGATTACGATGACCCATCCCGGTACCGACACAAAGTCTCCGATTCTGCGCGAAAGAAATAGCCAACTGGCGTTACACAGCTCGCTGCCCATTCTGTGAACCCGCTCAGAGACATCTTGTTCCCCTTACGTCGAATGAGGCGTGGGTTTGTTGGACCAGATGCACGGCACGGTCCGATTGAGAGACCCTCAGCGCTCTTGCCATTGTGTAAGGAGCGTTACCATGCAATTCCCCACCTTCATCACATTGGAAAGCGTAGAGGTTGAAGTCCTCCCCTCCGTCGTCAACGCACGGCAAGGCAACCAAACGGACCCGAAGAGTGAGTGCGCCGGCGCTGTAACCGCCACAGCACTCGACCTGATAGAAGCCGGCTTCAGGACGCGCGAAAGCCTGTCGATGGCGCTTGCCAACGCACCGCACCCTGGGGCTTAGCGCATTGGTCGGTTGATTCGATGGAACGGCGGCATCCCGAGTACGTGCATTTTTATGGGTTGCTTGTAAAATCCCGGTGTCTGCCTCCCATGGAGCGACAGGGAGGTTGTGCGGTCGGCTGGACCCCTTCCCGGAACCTCCCCCTCCGCACACTCCAGGGTTCATCAACGGCGTATGCAAGGGCTCCGTCTCGTCCTGGGGCAGGTACGACGACCACCGTTTGGTTGCCCGGCTGGCTCACCGAGGCGATCTGATCAACGTTGATATAGAGCGGCTTTCCGACAAGGTCGGGGCAGGGCCGGAGGAAGTGGCAGACGCCGTTTTCCGATGGATCGAGCAATACATAGACCTCGGTATCTCGAGTGGGGGCAACTTGTGGAGTGCTCCCGACCCGGATTTCCTTCGACTTGTCTACTATGCTCTGCAAGTGGCGTTTCCCGCTGCAGCGACATTAATTGGTCTGGAGATCAGGCGTCTGTTTCGGCGCTCCCGGCCACAGCAATAAGACCTGGCGTTACGAGCCGAACGGTACAGCCGCAATCGACCCTTCACCCGCCGCCCTCGGCTGTCTATGCTATTTCAGCCGGTTAGCGGCCTTGTCACAAGCATCACGGTCAGATCCATGCATTTTGATGATGCGTTGTGCATCGGACGTGGCGATGCCGTGCTTCTCTGCAAACGTTGCAACGTGGTATGGTTCACGCCCCGAGAACCCCGGATCGGCTTTGCCGCGTCGCGGTCTTTGGTTTGACACTACGGCCTCCTTATTGCGTGGACGTAGAACAGGCGACTGTATTTCGCCTCTGCATACCTTACTTCTTCTTCAAGCCGCTTTGGCTATCCTTGACCTGAGAACCTAGAGTGGGCGGGGCGCTTTTGGGGGCAGCCTTGTCCTTTTTGGGCTTCCTAACTTCCTTGTTGCTTCGTACCTGACCCTTGGCCATTTGCGCAGTCTCCTCGTGAAAACAGACCTAGCTATCATTGGCCGTTGAATAGCAAGAGAAATCGGGGAACTACACCGCGGTTCTCGCGGAGAACGGCGCTGCGCGGCTGAAGAAAATCGTCAATGGTGTCGAGTATGAGATGACCCCGGAGGAAGAGGCGGAATTCATCGCCTCGGGGCCCGTCATGGAGCGGAAAGTAGAAAGCGTTTCCGCTGGGCAGTTCAAGCTACAGTGTCTAGCCGCCGCCTCCTGGAGGAAGTCGACGCTTGGAGCGCTTCGCAGTCCAAGGCAGTTCAGATCGGCTATGCGTATTCCGGATCGTTCGTCCGGACTGAGCCGATGATGGCAGCGGGTTTCGCCGCCATGGGCTTCACGGAGGAGCAGATCGACGCATTCTTCACGGCAGCTGCGTCGCTTTGAGACATGTGGGGGAGAGGCGCACTGGCCTTGTTTGGGGTTCCGCATGGCAGTGCGCCTCTCTGCTTGCGAGCGACTTTGCAAGCCATGCGAAAAATATCGCTCGACGATGAAAGTGCGACGCCTCGTTTGCATTAGTGCGACTAAATAATTTGGGGGAATTAAGAGGTCCGCAGGGGTTCGCGGACCCCCGAGCATTGTTACAGAGGCCGAATTTGGGCCACGCCCATAAGAGCACAACCAACCATCCATCGCACGTACTGCAATAGTGGTATCAGAACCTACCGCTAGTGGAAAACTCTAGCGGGATAGGCGTTGCGGCCGACCGAGAGTCGAGTGCGGCGTTCCGGATCTTGCGGCTAGCTCTTGATGCAGCCTTCTTGGCCTCCATCATCTCCCGATCAACTTCCTCCTGTCGCATGCGTGAGGCCCTTTCCAGCAGGTACTCCTGGTCGTCTCCCAGACCATGTATCGGGGGCGATCAATCACTTCTCGCTGGAAGCTGAACGGCTCTGGGGCTTCGCCGTAGGTCCGGCTGTACTTCAGACGTTTCCCGACACCCTCCACGGCCTCGACCGGGACGAACCGCTGTGTCGGCAGGTTGACGAATACATAGCCGGTGAAGATCGGGAAGCGGCGCACGATAAACTTCTTGTTCCGATGATGCTTCACTACGATCCGGTAGGTCGGCATGAAGGATTCGAAGCCGGCATTGGCAAGATTGCGCTCGATAAGGCTCAGGCTAGGCGCCCTCTCCTCAATGACAGGTGCGGATGGTCAGCGCTGGGACCCTGGCGCGGCCTTGATCGCAAACCACAGGTCGGCCTCTGGCTTCCACTGGCCGGACTTGCCTTCGTCACGGCGTGCCGCTCGGACCTCAGTTCCTCGGCACGCGTCTCCTTCGCCAACTGTCTTCCTTGTACGGGTTGAAGGCTCGATTGAGGGTCTGCATGTTCAAATCTTGATATCCTTCAGCTTGTCGACGATTGAACCAAGGTGGCCGCTACCCATCTATCGGGAGGCGGAGCGGATGCCCGATACCCCCGATACCCCCTCATGATTGGAGAGCGGCCATGTTGGTACACCGATGGGAGAAGCCCCTTGTGCTGGGAGACGGCCGCATTCGTATTGTCGTCGGCTCCCCAGAGGAGGCACTGACATGGCTCATCCATGAGCCGAACCAGAGCACTGCCAAGTGGCAACGAGCATGGAAAGCGTGCCGGGCCGTCGTAGAGGGCCGGATGAACGCTGAAGACGCCAAGTCCGCCGTTAGGCTCGCTGCTGTGCACTGAGTCATTCGCGCTCCGGTGGCGCTCAGGATCCTGTAACAAAAACTCAGGGGGAGTGTTAAGATGCTGTTCAGAGGTCTGAGGAAAATGGAACAGCCACCTTTCGATGCGTTTCGTTACGGCCTGGCGTCGCTCCTCGTGCGTCGCCCGCATCTACGATGCCAGGCGTCAATTGCTCACTGGTGGACCTACGAACTTGAGAATTACGCTTTCGCGATCAGGGCTAGAGACAGGTTCAGATCGAATGCCGATTACACGCTCACCGCTGAATATGAGACCCTTTGTCGCGACATTGAGGATGAATTGGAAGGCTGCATGACCATCGGGGAGAACCCCTAGTCCGCCATCCGGGCGATGGTGTATGGACCAGTTACTAAGGAATTCTCCAGATATCATAGAGGACAACAACTACGATCCATCGAGCGCATCCCACCGCCACCGAACCTTGTCCAGTGATCGATACCGCAGGGACTCCTGTCATAATCGCCTCGCTTCCCACTCGGGCCGCAATATGCCCATGACTGCCGTGTCCCACCTCTCATCGCCAACCCGGACGGATGACCGCCTTAATCCCTCATGAGAAAAGCCGACTTTGTTGTAGGTTCGGACAGCTGCCGCGTTCCAGCTATATACGTTGAGTTCAGTTCTCTCGATCTCGTCGTAGGAGAAAGCTTGCTTCACCACCGACTCTAATAGAGCGGACGCATACCCCCTTCCGCGAACCTCAGGCGCAATTATGACCCGAGCCACCCGCGCGACGCCATTCTTCCAGTCGAGAGCAAGCTGGACATGGCCCACCAAGGTTTGAGCAACGTCAACCGCCATCCAACACAGCCGTGATGGTGGTGTCGTTTGCCCTTCCTCTACCATCTGCTCAAGTTGATGGTCGCTTAGTGGATAGGTCAGATCAGGTCCGCCCCATTGCACCAGGTCGCGCTCGCTGCGAAGCCAACCGGCGACCGTTGGGAAATGCTCACGCCCGAACTCAATCAGCATTATCATTGCATGCGGTCGCATCTCATAGGACCCTCAAGCGATTCCTGGCGAGGAGTTGTACCACCTTTTGCTGATGCATCGCATAGAGCGCGGCAACTACCTCGTGCTCGGTGCCGACGACCGCATGTTGTCGAAGACAAGAATAGACGATCTGGTCCCCGGCCGCGAAATGCCGCGATCCGTCTTCCGGCTTGAACGCGTGACCGTTCAATCTTATTCAGCATCCGGACATCGCGACGGCGATGCGCAGGGATTTGGCCGGATCGTAGCCGCGGTTCCAATCGGCGATCAAAGTCGTGATCGCATCGTCCCTGGTCCACCCGGTCCGGACCATGCCGCGCTGCCCGTAACCTTCGAGCGCGGCCGACAGGTTTCCGCGTGCCAGATCAAGAGAGGCATCCCCCATCCACCGTTCGCGCTGACTCGTATGATTTCCCTTTCCAAAGGGGATGAGATGGATTGCGCAGCTGTGCAATATTTCTCCTAAATCGGCGCTGCTGTCATGAGTCTGTGACGCGCCGGGCGTAGCACGGCCTTCTACACGCGAGCCAATGGAGAGGGCTATGAACAGACGCGACTTCCTTGTCACCACAACCGCGGCCGCCGGCATGCTGATGCTGCCGCCCCTGGCATCGGCCGCGACAAAGACGATCGATCTCTATAGCGGATCGGACGCGAATATCATCGACTTCTGGAACAACATCGTCCGCCCCGCCTTCGAAAAGGCTCATCCGGATTTGGCCGTGAAGATTACCGACGCCGGTGACAACACCGGTTTGCGCGCGATTGCAGACCGCGCTCTGGCAGCGCTCAAGACGAAGACGGATCCGCAGGCCGATATCTTCGAGAGCTTCGATCCACGTCTTCCGCCGGCGGGCGCTGAAGCCGGTCTCTGGGTCGAATTCTCGGCGCAGAACGTCGAAGGCTTCGGCCACGTCAATCCGCTCGCGTTCGACAACAAGTATTCGCTACCCTATCGCGGCTCGCAGGTCTTGCTTGCATATGACAAGACCAAGCTCGACCCGAAGGATGCACCCAGGAGCTGGGAACAGCTGACGGCCTGGATCAAGTCCAATCCGGGCCAGTTCATCTATAATCGTCCCGACAAGGGTGGCTCCGGCGGAAACTTCGTTCGCCGCGCCATCCACGAAGCCAACGGTCGTGACCCGAAGAAGTTCACGATCGACAACTTCACGGCCGATTACGCCAACCAAGCCGTGACGCCGGCCTGGGCACTGCTCAACGATCTGGCGCCGTCCCTCTACGAGAAGGGCGCCTATACGGCCGGCAACACGCAGTCGATCCAGCTTCTGGCGCAGGGCGTCGTGACGATGACGCCTGTCTGGTCCGACCAGGTGCTGCAGGCGATCTCGCAAGGTGTTCTGCCGGAGACGACCGGTCTCGTTCAGCTGGGCGATCTCGCATTGTGCGGCGGCTTCTCCCGCATGACCCTGTTCTCGAACGGTGCCAACACGGACGCAGCCATGAAGCTCGCCGCCTTCCTGCTGACCCAGGAAATGCAGGAAGCGATCATCACCGAGATCGGCGGTTTCCCGGGCGTATCCTGGGAGCACATCTCGGAGGAGCTGCGCCAGAAGTATGCCGATGTCATCCCGGCGACCATCCCCACCTTCCCGGGCGGTAATTGGGAAACCACCATCAACGACGGTTGGTATCGCAACGTCGCACCGGGTATCAGCCGCTCCTGATGCGCAGGTCAATGTCACTTCCGCTGCTGGCGCGTTTGTCCGCGCCGGCGAGAAGTCAGGGTTGGGTGGGGCTTGGTTTGGTAGCCCTGCCTATGCTTCTCTTGGCTTGGCTGATCATCTACCCGATCCTGTCGGCGGTCGCGAGCACGATCTTCGTTGCGCAGCCGGGTGGCGCATCGGCGATATCCTTCGCCTCCTACCAGTTCTTTTTCAGCGACCAGTATAGTCGTGCAAACCTTTGGATCACGCTCTGGACGACCCTGGTTTGCGGAGTGCTGCTTCTGGCGATCGGCCTGCCGATCGCGCTCTATCTCCGGTTTTCCCGCGGGCCGCTCTCGGCCTATGTGCAAGGGCTTGCCATCTTTCCGATGTTCGTGCCCTCGATCATTCTGTCCTATGCGCTGATCCGTACCATTGGCCCCAACGGCGCCGTCGACGTGTTGCTGAATGCCGTTGGATTGCCGAAGCTGCCGTCACCCTACCTGACGCCGTGGGGGCCGGTCATCGGTCTCGTCTGGGATAACCTGCCGCTCACGGTCCTCATGCTGACGGCCGGACTGGGAAATATTCCAAAGAGCTCCATCGAAGCCGCACGGGACGTCGGCGCTTCGCCGCTGCGCGTCTTCCTGTCGATCATCATGCCGCGGATGGGCAATTCCCTGCTCGTCACCACTTCTTTCGCAATCCTCGGCATCTTCTCGTCCTTCACGCTGCCTTATCTTCTCGGGCCGGCATCGCCGGAGATGATGGGGCCCTTCATGYAGCGGACGTTCTCGGACATGAACGACCCCGTCAACGCTCTGACGCAGGCTGTCATCGCCTTCGGCTTCTGCCTTGTCTTCGGAGTGCTTTACGTGCGTTCGATCGCCCGCAACAGGGGAGGCGTGTGATGCGGCACGGAAGGCTTGTCATGGCTCAGATGGATTGGATCGGCGCCCTGCTGGCATTGCTGCTGACGCTGTTCATCGCTTTGCCGCTCGTTGTCGTCGGAACCTGGGCGTTCAGCGAGGTCTGGCGCTACCCGGCTGTGATCCCCCAACAGTTCGGACTGCGCTATTGGTCGCTGACATTGTCGCGAACCGATGTATGGGATGCCCTTTTTCTCAGCCTTCGTCTGGCGACGACGGTGACCATTCTTTCAGCGGTAATCTGTCTCCCGGCCGCCTATGCCTTTGCGCGTATGAAATTCCCGGGCAGGGACGTTCTCTTTCTGTCGTTCCTGGCGTCGCATGCCTTCCCGAAATTCGGGCTTCTGGTGGCGATCGCCGGGATCTTTCTTCAGATCGGATTGATCAGCACGTTCTGGGGTGTGGTCCTCATTCAACTGGTCGGAACGCTGATGCTGATGATCTGGATTCCCGTGGCGGCTTTCAAGAACGTCGATCGGCGAATGGAAGAGGCCGCGCGCGATGCCGGGGCAACCCCTTTGCGTGTCTTCTGGTCGATTACCCTGCCGCAGGCCGCGCCAACGATCGCTGCGGCCCTCCTGCTGACCTTTGTCGGGACGTTCTACGAAACCGAAGGGGCGTGGCTGATCGGAGCGCCGCAGATCCGCACGATGCCCGTCCTCATGGTCACCTTCATCAACAACCAGATCGTCGTTCAGTATGGCGCCGTCCTATCGGTGATGCTGTGGGTTCCCTCTTTCGTCGCACTGATGTTTGCCCGAAGAGTGGTCGGCACCGGTACCTTCGCAAGGGGGCTGGGAGCATGATGTTCATTGCGGCGGATGGCACCAGGAAGGGCTTCAGATGGCACGTTTGACCATAAAAGGGATATCCAAGAGCTTCGGCGCCACCTATGCGGTCCGCGATGTCTCCCTCGATGTCGAGGATGGTGAACTGGTCTGTTTGCTTGGTCCTTCCGGATCAGGCAAGTCGACATTGCTGCGCATGATTGGCGGCTTCGAACGACCGACAGCGGGAAGCATTCTGATAGATGCAAAGGATGTTACGTCACTGCCGCCGGAAAAACGTCCGACAGGCATGGTGTTCCAAAGCCATGCCCTGTGGACGCATATGGACGTCTTCAACAATATTGCATTCGGCCTCAAGCTTCGCCGCCTTCCCAGAGCCGAGATAAAAGAGCGCGTCGAACAGGCGCTGGCGCTCGTTGGTCTTGCCGACTACGGCAGGCGCATCACCATGCAGCTTTCCGGTGGCCAGCAGCAGCGTGTGGCGCTGGCCCGCTCGCTGGTGCTCGAACCCAAGATCCTCCTGCTCGACGAGCCCTTCGCCAGCCTCGACCAGCACTTGCGTGAGCGGTTGCGTGAGGAGGTGCGGGACATCCAGCAGCGGCTTGGCATCACGACGCTCTTCGTCACGCACGGACAGGATGAAGCGTTGGCGCTCGCCGACCGGATCGTCGTGTTGCGCGATGGCTGCACCGAGCAAATTGCGCCGCCCGATCGCATCTACCGCGAGCCAGAGACCGAGTTTGTCGCCGGGTTCATCGGTTCGATGAACTTCATTCGCACCACGGTCAGGAATGGCATCAGCCAACATGCAGCCTTTTCGCTCCCTGTTCCCGTTGCGGACGGAGAAATCGTACTTGCGATTCGACCGGAAGCATTGTCACTTGTCGCGGCGAACGAGATGGGTACCGGCATCGTTCACCGTAGCATCGATTTTGGCACCCATAAGATCGTCGACGTCGATCTCAGCGACGGAACAAGAATGAAAGCGATGACATCAAGCAACAGTGGCTGGACCATGGGCACGTCGGTGAAACCGGTGGCGGCCGCCTTCAGGGCGTTCCGAGACAACCGGCTCGTTCACCAGTCCGTCGCGGTCCCGACACAGGAGAACAATCGGGTGTTTGGTCATGCTTGAGGGCCGTGGAATTGCGATCGACAGAGCAGGGCATCGTACCTGGCTGAAGTGGCACCGGGGACATCGATTTGCCGGCGACATCTCCTTTACCGGCGCGCGCATCGTGGAAGGCATGGAACTCGGCGCCAGCGTCGAGGTCGATCTGATGCGCTTTGCCGGTGATGGTTTTGCGGTGCTGCACGACGAGACGCTTGATGCCGCGACAACCGGCACCGGGATGGTTCGATCCGCATCCGAGGCTTACCTGCGTGGCTTGCATCTTCGCGATCCTTTCGGGGCGCCGAGCGAACACAAGGTCATGATGCTTGCGGATCTCGGGCACCTGTTGGCTCAGGTCGGCCGGGATCCGAGGGCGGGCTTGCAGCTTGACCTGAAAGAAAATTCGGACGTCATTCGTGACGCCGACATCGCCGCATTCGCTGCGGCTATTTCGCCTGTTGCCGACTCAGTCATTCTTTCAGGCGGTGACTCGCTTGCCGTCGAGCGGCTCTCGCATGCGGTGCCTGACATGGCAATCGGCTACGACCCCTGCCACGACGGCGCCATCGAGCGGCTGATGGAAACACGCGATTTCGTGGGTTTTGTTGCCGGTGCGCTACGAGCCGTGCCGCGCGCGCAAATGATCTATCTCGATCGCCGCCTGGTGCTATTTGCGGATCAGGCGGGCTACGACCTGATCGGCGAATTTCAGGGGGCAGGGCGGCTCGTCGACGCCTATACGATCAACTCCGCCGTCCCTTCCGCATTGCCCGGCGTCAAACGGCTCCTGGAACTGAAGGCTGACCAGATCACGACGGATGATCCGGTCGGGCTGGAACGGCTTCTGATCGAAGATCAGGCCTGAAAGCCTTTGACAAGCCAGGGATGGAGGGCGGGATTGCCGGCAACGATGTCTCCGTTCGCGGTGACGGGTCCACCATCAAACGCCGAGATTTTGCCGCCTGCCTCGCGCACCAAAAGGGCGGAGGCGCCGTAGTCGTGCAGTGACAAGCCATCCTCAAAAAAGCCGTCCAGGCGACCACAGGCGACATAGGCGATCGACAAGGCCGCCGAACCCAGCCGTCGCACGCCCGCGGTTGTGGCCATTAACCGCTTGAGCGCGTTGAAGTACACGTCTTCCGGCACGGCCTTCAGTTGTCCGGGAATCGGCAGGCCGGCCCCTACGAGCACGTCTTCAACTCCCTTCGAGCTCACACACCGGATCCGCTCGCCATTCAAATAGGCTCCGCCGCCGAGTTCCGTGCTGAAAAGCTCATCCAGCATCGCGTCGTAAACGACGCCGGCGACAAGTTCGCCTTCCTCTACGATCGAGATTGTCATCCCGAAATGCGGAATTCCCCAGGCGAAATTTGTCGTCCCGTCGATGGGATCGATATAGATGACAGGCACGCCTTCCTTTGCGTTCCGGTTGCCGACTGCTTCTTCGCCTTTGATCGCGTAGGTGGGAAAGGATCGGTTCAACTCATCGACGATGATGCGCTCGACGGCAACGTCGATCTCGGTCTGATAGTCCCTCGGCGCTTTTGCGACCAATTCGCCATCAAGGCGGCGACGCAGCGATGTTCGCGCTCTGGCACCTCCAAGGAGAACGGCTACCGCCAATGCCGCAAGGCGCGGCGAGGCAGTCGGTGAGATGCGGGATGACACGGGACGGATTTCGGCGAGATTTGGATTCGACATCGTCATGAGGTGATGGCAGAGCCGCATGAAGCTTTGATGACGGGACGTCGACGCCAGCGTTGGCGGTCGTATCAAGGCGCCTCCAAACGCCAGACGTGGACCCTTGAAAAGTTTTGTGTGGCCGACACCCGAACTGGGCGATTGTTATATCACCGCCGGACGATCACGCGTGTTCCCGGACGGACCATCTCGTAGAGCTCCTCGACGTCCTCGCGGTACATGCGAAAGCAGCCGCTTGACGCATTCGTGCCGATCGAGGACGGATCATTGGTGCCATGGATGCGCAGCAGGCCGTCCGCAAGATAAATGGCCCGTGTACCGAGCGGATTGGAAGGGCCGGGACGCACGACCATTGGCAGTCTCGGATTCTTCTGGCGCATGCTGGCCGTCGGTCGCCACTCGGGATATTTGCGCTTCGACGTGACATGCGTCGTGCCGTACCATCGTTTTCCCTGGCGCCCGACCGCAATCGGATAGGCGAGCTGTTCACCTTGAGGCGTCGTATAGACAAGCGTGTGCTCGCGTGTGGCGATGACGATTGTCCCGCCCCTTCCCGTTCGGGGTTGGCGCTGCGGCAACGGCTCGCCATAGTCGGGTGGCGGTCCATATGGACCATACGGATCATAGTAGCCGTAGTCGCCATAGTCACCGTAGTCGTCATACGGACCGTAAATCTGCGCCTCGGCCTGAAAGGCCGCAAACAAAAGCACTGTTGCAAATAGAACCAGGAACTTCATTGTCCGCTATCCGCTTGTTTTGATGCAAGATAACCGCGAAAATCTGTGGCGCCATTGTGGCGGCCGAGTTCCGACGCTACACGCGACGTCGATGCGGAATTGAGGCTTCTTATGACATCCGAGTCTTGTTCGCATGTATTCGAGTCTCTCAAATTTCGAGTCAGACAACCTGAAACTGCCTTTGGTTAGGCTATTGAAGTCGTTGTCAAATTCAACACGCGCTTATCGATGGCCACAGAAGGAAGAACTAGAAACCTAACTCCTCATTTATGGCTCTCTGCCGCTGAAGTCCTCGCCTTTTTGGTTTGCAGATTTTTGCTTTTCCTAAGTCAAACTAAGTATTTTCTGCTCTTTTCAAACTGGCTTTCGGTTTGATTATATGCCATTTTACTAAGTATGACTGAGCGAAAAGCCGGAAAGCTGAACCAGCTGGGGAGAACCCTGCCTGAAGGCCTGCTTGCCGACGCGGCCTGGATGGAGGCGCACGGCTATTCCAGCAGCTTGCGCACACAATACGTGGCCGCCGGGTGGCTGGATCAGCCTGCGCGCGGCACCTTCAAGCGCCCCCTGGGGCAGCTCACCTGGCAGGGAGTGGTCATCTCGTTGCAGACCCTACTAGAACGAGACCTGGTCGTCGGCGCTATAACCGCCCTCGACCTGCAGGGACTGACCCACTATGTGGCCCCGTCGGGCGCGAGCGTCGTTCATCTTTACGGCACGAAGCCACCGCCCGGATGGCTCGCGAAGTTGCCCTTGCGGCAGACATTCCGCTTTCACCGCACTCCGAGCCTCTTCAAGTCAATCCATGCTGCCCCCGATCAGCAGGCGGGGACAGTACGGTTGCTGCGTGAGGACGAACGCGCCTTGACGGTCTCGACGCCCGAGCGCGCTTTCCTGGAACTACTCGACGAGCTTCCCAACCGGCAGAGCTTCCACAACGTCGATATGATCGCCGAGGGGTTGCGCACTCTGAGCCCGCGCCGCCTCAACCTGCTGCTACAGGACTGCCGCAGTATCAAGGTCAAGCGCCTGTTCTTCTGGTTCGCCGACCGCCACAGCCCGTCTTGGCTCAGCCAGATCGACAGGAAGGCAGTCGATCTCGGCAACGGCAAGCGGATGCTCGTCAAAGGCGGACGTCTCGACCCCACCTATCAGATCACCGTGCCGGAGGAACTCAGTGGCTCTATCTGAAACCTATGAACGTCAGGTCGCGCTGTTGATCGCGGTCATGCCTTTCGTGGCGGCGGAGAAGGACTTTGCGCTCAAGGGCGGGACGGCCATCAATCTCTTCCTGCGTGACCTGCCGCGCCTGTCGGTCGATATCGACCTCACATATCTGCCAGTCGCCGATAGGGCGCAGTCGCTCGCCGCCATCGACTCGGCGATGAAACGGCTCGGAAAGACCATCGCCGTAGGCATGCACGGTGCGCGCGTTACAGAGGTCGTCAATCGCGCGGAGAAAATTGTCACGAAGCTTACGGTGCAGACCCGCGATGCCCAGATTAAGATTGAGGTAACGCCCGTGCTGCGGGGCTGCGTTTTCCCCGCGGAGGAGCGAAGCGTCACAGCGGAGACGGAGGCACGGTTCGGTTATGCGCAGACTCGGCTTGTCTCCTTTGCCGATCTCTATGCGGGCAAGATCGTGGCGGCGCTGGACCGGCAGCATCCCCGTGATCTTTTCGACGCAGCGCAGCTGCTTGCCCATGAGGGCATCACCGACGATCTGCGTGCAGCCTTCATCGTCTATCTCATCAGCCACGACCGACCGATCGCGGAAGTGGTCGCGCCGCGGCGGAAGGACATATCCGCTGAATATCTCGAGAACTTTGAAGGCATGACGGCAGAACCCGTCAGCGCCGATGATCTCATCACAGCCAGGGAGAAGCTCATCGCCGAAATTTCGGGCCGGATGCCGGCAAAGCACAAGGAATTTTTGCTAGGCTTCAAACGCGGCGATCCCGACTGGACGCTGTTGGGCGTGCCTGATGCTGCCGATTTGCCGGCCGTACGATGGAAGCAGATCAATCTCGACAAGCTGATTCCGGAGCAGCGCGCGACCCTTGTCGAACGCCTCGCCGCCGCGCTTGAGCGTGCAGGAGCGCCCCGCCCATGACGTACACCGGTTCCGAACGGCGCGCCAGCGCCGTCATCCTTGAGAAGGATAAGGCGGGGGAAGGCATTTCTCGCGCCATCGTCTCAAACTCAGTAGAGTGTACAGTAGGCTGATCAGAAGGATATTAATGGAAAGTGGCGCCGTCATTGGCATAGACGTGGGATGCTCGCCGACACGGCGCTCCAGCGCCATTTGTCGGCTTGAGTGGTCGTTAACGACCATTTCGTGGGAGGGTGCGCGCTTCCGGGCTGTCGAACCCGAGCGAGAGCAAACGATCGCGACGTTGGCTGTCGGACGCCCCATTCTCGCGGCAGCCTTTGATGGTCCTATCCGTCGCGGCTTTGAGATCATAGGTCGCTACCGTACAGCGGAGCGGATGCTGACGCGCCGGCTTCGTCCGCTGATCGGTAAGCCTGGTCAATCAAGCGCACCTGTTGGCAGACTACTCAACCATCACGCCAACGAGTGTGTTCGCCATCTCGTCAAGCATGCCGATCTACATGCGGCGGGGCACGGCATTGCCATCGATGACAGGGCGGTTGTCGAAGCGTTTCCGAGTTCGTTCCTTGGGATGATGATTGCGGACCCGGTCCATCTTGCGGCGCGGCGGGGCGATCGGTCCGACACCTTGTTCCAGCATCTCACGGCTGAGGGCGTCCTAAGCGCGCTGATGGCGCATTGTCTTCCAGGCCGGCAGTTGTCGCGAGACATTGGCAAGGTCGTCAATCACGATGACAGGGCCGCGCTCATCTGCGCGCTGTCGGCTCTTTGTGTGGCCGTAGGGGACTTCGTCGCGGTGGGGGATGATGACGGATGGATCATCCTACCACCGCGGAGCTTCATAGAGCCCACGCAGTTGGCTTTGCTTGAAGCCAACGCGCAAGATCAGGGCGCGAGCTCGTTATTCATCGGGACGAACAGTGAGGCGCGAATACACCAGGTCTAGTGACGATGTCCAAGAATACCGATGCTGACACGCTCACGAATGGCGCTGTGGTTGAATTCGTCCCGGACTGTCAGGGTCCGCCAGGGATCTGACTTGGATTCCTCACGAATGAATTGTCGCCGCCCCAGATTTGACCTCGATTGCGCACAAGCGAATTGTTCCCGCCCCAAATCTGATCCGGATTGTTTATGACAGAGTTCAGCCGCTCTAGACTAGTGTCGCTGGATTTGTCCAATCGATTGGTGCCCGCACTTGCTACTACCAGTCAGATGCATAGCGCAGATCATTTGAACGTGGATCGTACCCGGTGAGACTTGCGGAGCCTTCGAGCACGCGGCTGGAAACGCAAATCCGGACACAAATTGCAACCGGGATCTTATATAAGTCATAAAATGCCCTCACAAGTACTGCCGAATCGCTCAGCAATCGCGCTGTCGCGGTTCGAAAGAAGACAGTCATTCGACGACGTGACTGGAACACGACTTCGCGCTTAACGCCTGATTTGGCGACTTAGCGCGGAATGAAGAGACGCCGCTGTTTGCGGTCGTCATTCGGTCTCTTTTGCCTCAGTCTAGGCAAGCGATCTCGATTTCTCGACCACCGAAGGCCTCGGCTATGGTGTGTCTGCGCTACGACCACAAGGAGTCCATTTGTCTGAAACCGGATCCCTCTCGCAGCCGCGACCCTTCTTTGGGCTCTTCTCGTCGTTGCGTGTTGGCGCTCTGGGGCTTGGTGTAACCAGTTGCCTCGTCAATATCCTGGCGCTCAGTGGCTCGTTCTTCATGCTCCAGGTCTATGACCGCGTCATTCCCAGCCGCAGCCTGCCGACCCTCGTCGGTCTGGTCATCATCGTTGTGTCCCTCTTTGCGTTCCAATGGCTTCTGGATCTCACGCGATCCCTGCTTCTCGGGCAGATCGGACGGGCGGTGGATGAGCGGTTCTCAGGGCCGGCCTTCCTCTCAGTCGCGCTGTCGGCATCGCGCAAGCCGGCGCCGGGAGACGGTCTGCAGACGATCCGCGATATCGATACAGTGCGTGGATTTCTGTCCGGCCCTGGCCCGGGAGCGTTGTTCGACCTGCCCTGGATGCCCTTCTACCTCGCCCTCTGCTTCCTGTTTCATCACTGGATTGGCCTCACGGCCGTGGCTGGCGCGCTTCTCTTGACGGGGCTGGCGCTGCTTGCGGAGCTGAAGTCACGCGGTCCGACGAGGGAGACGGCCACCATCCTTTCTGAGCGAATGGCTTTCGCCGAAACCGCGAGGCGCAATTCAGAAGCGGTCGTCGCAATGGGCTTTGGTGGGACGCTCTCGGCGCGCTGGGCCGAAGTCAACCGGCGCCACCTCGACAGTCACTTGCGCACGGCCACTTTCGTCAACTCGCTTTCAACCCTGTCGCGCTCCGCGCGCATGTTGCTGCAGTCCGCCGTGCTGGCCGTGGGCGCCATACTCGTCATTCGACAGGAAGCAACTGGCGGCATCATGATTGCGAGCTCCATTCTCGTGAGCCGCGCGCTCGCCCCGATCGAGCTTGCCATCGCGCACTGGCGAGGATTTGCGGCTGCCCGCCAGGCGTGGTCGCGCCTCGACCGCGAGGTCGAGCTCTCCGACGGGCGGCAGCGAGACGTCGCGCTACCGGCGGCGCGGCAATCACTGGCCGTGGAGAACCTTCATCTGGGAGCTCCGGGCTCGAAGATGCCGATCATTCGCGGGCTGTCCTTCGAGGTTAGCGCGGGTGAGGCAGTTGGCATCGTCGGTCCGAGCGCCTCGGGCAAGTCTTCGCTGGCGCGGGGCATCGTCGGCCTATGGCCGGCTCTTGCAGGGGATATCAGGCTGGACGGAGCGTCGCTTTCACAATGGACGGCGGAAGCACTCGGCCGCAACATCGGTTACCTGCCGCAGGACGTGTCGCTGTTCGACGGAACCATCGCCGACAACATTGCCCGGTTCGATCCGGAGGCCTCTTCGGAGTTGATCATCGCCGCCGCCAGGGCCGCGGGTGTCTACGATATGATCGTGAGCTTTGCCGATGGCTTCGATACGCGGATCGGCGAGCAGGGCAGAACCCTGTCCGCGGGCCAGCGGCAACGCATCGGGTTGGCAAGGGCCCTCTACGCGGATCCGTTCCTCGTTGTGCTCGACGAGCCGAATTCCAATCTCGATGTTCAGGGCGAGCTGGCACTCTCGCAGGCGATCGAGTCCGTTCGGTCGCGGCAAGGGGTGGTGTTGATCATCGCTCACCGGGCGAGCGCGCTTTCCGCGGTCGACAAGGTGCTTGTTCTCGAGGGCGGTCGGGGCAAAGCGTTCGGCGCGAGGAACGATGTTCTCAAGACGGGACCAAAGTCAGTCGCTGCCACCGGTTCCTTCGTCCGACCGCTTCGCGCCGGCGGGGAGTTGTCGTCATGACCGGGGCTGTGACATCGACGGAACGAGCAATCCGCCGACTTACGTTGCTTGCCCTTGCAACAGCTGCCCTGCTCGTCGGGGTTCTTGGCGGGCTTGCCTCGGCGATCCGTATAAACGGCGCGGTGATTGCCCAGGGGACACTGGTCGTCGACAGCTATGTGAAGCCGGTGCAGCACCAGAAGGGCGGCACTGTGGGACAGGTCTTCGTCCGCAACGGCGATCACGTCGCGGCTGGCCAAATCCTCGTTCATCTCGACGACACCCAGACGAAAGCGAATCTTGCGATCGTATCGCGGCGGCTGCGAGAGCTTGCAGCGCGATCAGCCAGGCTTTCTGCAGAACGCGACGGCGCGAACGCCATTCTTTTTCCAGCGGTCGTCAGAGATGCCGATGCCACTCAGGCTACCGCCCTCATGAGCTCCGAGCTGCGGCTGTTTGATGACCGTCGCGCATCGCTCAGTGGAAGGACAGCGCAACTGCGCGAGCGCGTCCGTCAGCTCGACCAGCAGGCCGAAGGACTGTCGGCCCAGCAGGAGGGCAAGCGTCGCGCCATCGGCATCATTGGCAAGGAGCTTGCAAGCCTGGAGCCGCTGCTTCGGCAGGGAGTTATTCCCGCAACCCGCGTCTACACCCTGCAACGTGATGCGGCCGATTTGACGGGAGAACTTGGCAGCCTCGTTGCCTCGACCGCGGAAATCAAAGGAAAAATCGCCGAAACGGAGTTGCAGATTATCCAGGTGGGTGACGATCACAGAAGCGAGGTGTCCGAACAGCTGAGGCAGGCGGAGGGCGACAGTGGCGAATACGCCGAGCGGCGCGTTGCGATAGAGGACGAGCTACGACACGTCGACATAAGGGCGCCGCAAGACGGCATCGTCCATCAACTTGCTGTCCATGCGCGCGGTGCCGTGATCACGCCAGGCGAGGCCGTCATGCAGATCGTGCCCGATCACGACATGCTCACGCCCGAGCTGAAATTGTCGCCACAGGACGTCGACCAGGTCGCAGTCGGCAAGGAGGTCAGCCTGCGGTTCTCGGCGTTCAGCTACAGGACAACACCGGAATTGAAGGGACGCGTTGCATCTGTCTCCGCTGACCTGACAACGGATACGCATTCCGGCCAATCCTACTACACGCTGCGGGTCGCGGTGCCCGAGAGCGAATGGCAAAGGCTTGGCAAGCTGGCACCGGTTGCCGGGATGCCCGTCGAAGCCTTCATCGAGACGGGCGAGCGCACGGCGCTCGGTTATCTCGCAAAGCCGTTTACGGACCAGCTGGTCCGTGCATTTCGGGAGGAATGACGACAGCCGTCGGAGGAGGAGACCATGAGAAGCACGAAAACCCGAAGGAGTTGATAATGGCAAAATCAATACAAAATGCTGTCGGCCAACCGCTGTTCTACAGTGGCGCCTCGACCGCATGGTTCTCCGCAACCGGTTCCGGCCCTGTGCTGAATGGCACGTCCGGCAACGACTCCATATGGGGCGACAGTTCCGTCAACGTGACCATGCACGGCGGAACCGGCGATGACATCTACTATCTCTATTCCGCCATCAACCGTGCTGCGGAAGAGCCCGGCGGTGGAACCGACACCATCAACACCTGGATGAGCTATACGCTTCCCGAGAATTTCGAGAACCTGACTGTGACGGGCGCCGGGCGCTATGCTTTCGGCAAC
Source organism: Rhizobium sp. 10N414 (assembly GCF_056394785.1). Lineage (NCBI taxonomy): Bacteria > Pseudomonadati > Pseudomonadota > Alphaproteobacteria > Hyphomicrobiales > Rhizobiaceae > Rhizobium > Rhizobium sp. 10N414. The sequence goes on from NZ_JBFTIN010000014.1 coordinate 128,236, forward strand.
GCCCAGGACAACATCATCTCCGGAGCCTCGGGAAGCCAGACGATCGACGGCGGTGCCGGCAACGACGTGTTGATCGGCGGAGGCGGAGCCGACACATTCCTGGTCACCAAGGGCCACGGGAGTGATCTGATTGTCGATTTCAGTAGCGACGATACGGTGCGCCTGAACAGCTACGGGCTTTCGTCCTTCGAGCAGGTGCTGGCTCATACGACTCAGGAGGGCGCCAATCTGCGGCTGGATCTCGGTGGCGGTGAGAGCCTCGTCTTTGCCAATACCGAGGTGTCGGATCTGCAGGCGAGCCAGTTTCAACTGACGCTCGACCGCTCGAAGCTGGCGCTGAGCTTCGATGACGAATTCAACAGCCTGTCCTTGCGCAGTGGCGACCAGGGCACGTGGGATGCCAAGTTCTGGTGGGCGCCGGACCGCGGCAGCCCGTTGACCGGGAACGGTGAGCTGCAGTGGTACATCAACCCGTCCTACGCACCGACTGCAGCGGCAAATCCATTCTCTGTGAGCAACGGCGTATTGACGATTTCTGCAGAACCCGCCTCGCAGGCGATCCAGGCGCAGATCAACGGCTACGACTACACATCTGGTCTCCTGAACACCCATTCGTCCTTCGCCCAGACCTATGGCTATTTCGAAATTCGTGCCGATATGCCGACGGAACAGGGCGTCTGGCCGGCCTTCTGGCTCCTCCCGGAGGACGGCTCCTGGCCACCAGAACTCGACGTCGTCGAGATGCGCGGTCAGGAGCCGAACGTTGTCAATGCCACAGTCCACAGCGACCATGGCGGCGCACATACGATGACGTCCTTTCCGGTCAAGGTGGCAAGTACCGAAGGCTTCCACAACTACGGCGTCCTCTGGGACGAGGATCACATCACCTGGTACTTCGATGACGTCGCAGTCGCGCAGACGGATACACCCGAGGACATGCACAATCCCATGTACATGCTGGTCAACCTCGCTGTCGGCGGTACGGCTGGAGCGCCGTCCAACGGTCTTACGAACGGATCGGAAATGCACATCGACTATATCAGGGCCTACACCCTGGCGGACAGCCCATTGCACGCTGCCACCGAAGCCACTGCGAGCAACGATTGGCACATCTGACGAGGTGAAAGCCAAGCGGGGATGAGGTCGGAGGGTCATGATGGCGCCAGTCACCCCAGGCCCTTTGAGCATCGTTATCCGTTAGCTTGCTTCGACGATGCTTTGATATCGCGTGCGCCGATCCCTCAGGCGTTCGCGATATCGCTCCTGGCTTGCAGACAGATGAGCGCGCATGGCGTCGCGCGCACCGGTAGCGTCGCCTGCAGAAATTGCATTGAGGATGGCAAGATGTTCCCGCTGCAATCCGGCTTGGTAGCTGACCGAGAGAACCTCTTCGGTGGCGTAAGGAGAGGTGACGTCACAAGGGATGGTTCGCGCCCCTAGCGCGTCGAGGACTTCAACATAGAAAGGGTTGTTGGTTGCCTCGGCGATGGATCGGTGGAACGCAAAGTCGGCCTGGCCGGTGGGCTTGCCAAGCTGCAGGAGCCGATCGAACTCGAAAAAGCTCTCCTGAATCTGCGCCTCCTGCGAGGCGTTTCTGCGGGTGGCGGCCAGCGCTGCACCTTCAGCCTCAAGCGCGATGCGAACTTCAAGCACGTTCAGGGCGTGCGATATGTTGCTTGATCGGTCCTGTCTTATGATCGGAGCGGACGACTGGTGACCAATCACGAAGATGCCTGCCCCTTGTCGCGTTTCCAGCAACCCATCGGCCGAGAGAGCCGCGATCGCCTCGCGAATGACGGTCCTGCTGACGTCGAAGGATTCTGCGAGTTGGGCCTCCGTCGGCAACTTCTGTCCGACGGAGATCTGGCCTGAAAGGAAGTCCTGGCGGAGGGAGTCGGCGATCCGTTCAGAGAGCTTCTGTCGTCGTGGTGGACCACCATCGACCGGAGGAGGAATTGCGTTCAAGGGTGTTGTCGCCTCTGCAAATGATGTCCGAGCATACCGCCAGTGCTCCATTAAGACAACAATTGTGGATGTTATCATACAAAATTGCGGAGTCCGAGCCGATCGACGGCAATTCCTTATAATTCAGACCTTTTGACATCCCTCAGGCTGTCGACAGTTGATCGGAATGAAGCGATTGCGGTTGCTCAAGTATGATCAATATGTATGATGACTTTGAAAAGACATTGGGAGGCAACGTGACTCACACTGACTACACCAATCGCTTCGCGATTGATCCGCGGGCCGCAGCGGGATTTGGGACCGCCGAGCTTCGCGAAAACTTCTTGCTGCCGCCGCTCTTCGTGGCTGGCCGCATCCAGCTTCACTACACCAATTACGACCGGATGATCGTCGGTGGTGCCATGCCGACTTCCGCGCCGCTTTCACTGGAAACGATCAAGCCTGCCGGGACCGATACGCTTCTGGCCCGGCGCGAGCTGATCGCTGTCAATATTGGTGGTGCCGGCATCGTCGTCGTCGATGGCGAAGAGTTTCAGGCCGGTACCCGCGACATGGTCTATGCCGGCATGGGGGCTTCGGTGACATTCCGGTCCGTATCGGCCGA